>JAQICK010000119.1 GCA_027858595.1 Melioribacteraceae bacterium | reverse complement strand
CTTCTGGAATTTCAACATTAATATTCAAAGCAGAATCAACTGTATCTTTGAATTTAGCAGGGTGTGCGGTTTCTAGAACAACTCCAGAATATTTTTCAATATTCTTTTCATTCACATATTGCTCAAGTGCAAGCAAACCAACTGCTCCGTGTGGATCAATTTTATAAATATATTTTTGATGGATTTCTTTAATTTTATTAATTGTTTGAGAATCGTTATGCGTGTTTGATACTATGTCTTTCAATATCAATGAATGCTCATTGTAAAGAGCTTGGATACGAACTAGATTACTCGGAGAACCGACATCCATTGCGTTTGAGAGCGTTTTAACTGATGGACGAGGTTCATACTCCCCTTTTGCAATAAACTCTGTAAAAATTGAATTTGAGTTAGTTGCAGCAATAAACTTTGATATAGGTAATCCCATCTTTTTTGCGAATAATCCTGCGGTAATATTTCCTAGATTACCAGATGGAATAGAAAAAATAACATTTTCTGATTTGTTTTTTATCTGCTTAAAAGCATTAAAATAATAAAATGTTTGCGGAATTAAACGAGCAATATTAATTGAGTTCGCAGAAGATAATTTCATTTTTAAATTTAATTCATCATCCACAAAAGCAGATTTTACAAGTTTCTGGCAATCATCAAATGTTCCGTCAATTTCAAGTGCTGTTATATTTTTATCGAATGTAGTTAATTGCTTCTCTTGAATTTCACTGACCTTTCCGCTTGGATAAAGGAGAAAAACATTTATTCCTTCAATTCCATAAAACCCCGATGCAACTGCACTCCCAGTATCGCCAGAGGTAGCAACTAGTATGTTAATTTCTTCATCCGAGTTACGAAGCAAATAGCTCATTGTTCTAGCCATAAATCTTGCACCAAAATCTTTAAATGCTAAAGTTGGTCCGTGGAATAATTCAAGAACTGAGATATTATCATCAAGTGAAACAAGTGGAGCATCAAAATTAATTGCATCATCTATAATGTTTATTAAATCGGATTTTGGAATTTCATTTTCAATAAATAATTTTGCTACTTCAAACCCAATTTCTTGAATGGAATATTTATCCAAATTTTGTAAAAAGTTAGAATCCAATTTTGGAATAAACTCTGGCATAAAAAGTCCGCCATCTGGGGAAAGCCCTTTAGTTACTGCCTCTTGGAAAGAAACTTTGTAGTTTATATTATTTGTGCTATAGTATTTCATTATTCCTTTGCGTTCTTTGCGACTTCTTTGCGTCCTTTGCGTGAACCTTTTTTCACGCCAAGGACGCAAAGAACCGCAGAGATAATTAATCTAAAATCTTAGGTCCAACTTGATTAACTTGAGAAACATAAGTTACACCACCAATTCCAAGTTCTGTAACCACTCTCTTTGTTTCTAATGCAATTCTATTCGCAACTTCTTCAGAATTACTTAATGCAAACATGGATGGACCTGAGCCAGAAATGTTACATCCAAGTGCACCAGCTTCCATAGCAGTTTTCTTAATATCGTAATATCCTGAAATTAATTTTGATCTTACTGGCTCGATTATCACATCATTTAGTGAGCGTGATATTAGTGAATAATCATCAGTTGCTAATCCATAAATTAATGCCGCGACATTTCCAGTCTGTGAAACTACATTTTTTAATGGAATATCTTTAGGTAAAATGGCACGAGCTTCTCTAGTTTTAATTTCTATATTTGGATAAATAATTGTGCAGAATAAATCCTTTGGTGATTTAATTTTGATAATATCAATTGGATTATATCCTCGTATTAGAATAAATCCACCATAAAGAGATGGAGCAACATTATCAGCGTGGATTGCTTTGCTTGCGACAAACTCCCCAGCCAAAGCGTGTGGTAACAAATCCGCATTACTAAGATTAAGTTCAAACAATTCATTAAAAGCAAAAACAGCACCAACAGCACTAGCAGCACTAGAGCCAAGCCCACTACCGAGACCCATTTTTTTATTTACTTCAATAGAAACACCATCCGAAATTTCATACTTCTCCACTAACGATTTAATTGCAACAGAAGCAGTATTCTTTTCAACATCATATGGAAGTTTTCCATCATCCCCAGTGATATTAGTAATTTCTATCTTCCCGTTGTATGTCTTAGTTAAAACAATTTCATCACCAGGTTCGTTGAGTGCAAATCCAAGGATGTCAAATCCAGGACCAACATTAGATACTGAAGCTGGAGCAAATACTTTTATACTTTTCATATTACAATTTCATTAGTTTAAATTAACTTTAGTCATTCATGGATTTTTATAACCTTTGTCTTTTCGAACCCGTTCTGTGGGTTAGAAATTATTTGAACTTTGAAAGATTTCTCTTCTGCTAAAAACAGCGGAATCGAAATGGAAGACAAAATAGTTCTGTATCAATTACTACAAATACCCTTTTGCTTTAAGCAACTCGGCATTTAGGATAGTTCCACCAGCAGCACCGCGGACTGTGTTGTGAGAAAGAACAATAAATTTGTAGTGAAACAGCGGGTCTTCGCGCAATCGTCCTACAGATACAGCCATTCCGTTTTCTATATCACGCTGCAATTTTGGCTGTGGTAAATTATCTTCAGAGTAATAATGTATTGGTTTTACTGGAGCAAATGGTAAATTTAATTCTTGCGGAACCCCTTTGAAATTATTCCAAGCTTCAATTATTTCTTCCTTAGTTGGTTTGTTTTCAAACTCAACTTGAACAGTTTCAAGATGCCCATCAATTACAGCTACTCTGTTACATTGTGCACTAATTTTAATTTCATTATCAAAAATAATTTCACCATCGCCAAGTTTACCAAGAATTTTGCGTGGTTCAGTTTCAATTTTTTCTTCTTCACCACTAATAAAAGGAACTACGTTGTCAAGGATATCCATGCTAGGAACTCCAGGATATCCACCACCAGAAAGGGCTTGCATTGTTACAACATTTATTTTTTTAATTTTGAAAGCATCGTGAAGCGGTTTTAATGCCAAGACCATTCCAATAGTTGAGCAGTTCGGATTTGTTACAATACCACCTTTGTAAGGCTGCTTATTCAGTAATGCTAAATGATCTGCATTTACTTCAGGAATCATCAAAGGAACATCTTTATCGAAGCGATGATTACGAGAATTTGAGATTACAAAATATCCAGCATTTGCAAAATCCGTTTCAATCTGCTCAGCTACTGAAGAATCTAACCCAGAAAATATTAATTTTGATTCATAATTTGGGTAGCATTCTTTCACTACTAACTGAGCTACTTCTTTTTGCAATTCACTTTTCATAATCCAATTTGTTGCTTCTGAATATTTTTTGCCAGCCGAACGCTCGGATGCACCAAGCTCTGCAATTTCAAACCAAGGATGATCTTTTAACAATTCAATAAATTTTTGACCAACGCTACCAGTTGCACCAAGAATTCCAATTTTTATTTTATTTTCCATAATCTATCCTTTACTATTTACAATTTTAAAAATGTCCGACAAAACTCCAGATGCTGTAAACTCCGGACCAGCACCAGGTCCTTTAATAACTAAGGGAATCTCGTTATAATAGTTCGTGGTGAATGAAACAATATTCTCAATTCCGCCTAACTTGTAAAATGGATGCTCGCTGTTTATCCCTTCAATCTTAACAGTAGCTTTTCCATTTTTATATTTTGCCATGTATGTTAAAACTTTATTTTTTGATTTAGCTTTTAAGCGCATCTCTTCAAATTGAGCATCATACTTTTCGAGTTCAATTAAAAACTTATTTACATCTTTTATCTTTTGTAATTTGGTGGGAACAAGATTATCAACTTCAATATCGCTAAGTTCAATTTCCTCACCAGATTCACGAATTAAGATTAATAATTTACGTGCAATATCTAATCCGCTTAAATCGTCTCTTGGATCAGGCTCAGTAAATCCGCGTTCTTTAGCATCTTTCACTACATCCGAGAATTTCTTTCCTTCTTTGAGTGAATTAAATATGTAGCTCAAAGTTCCAGAAAGAACTCCTTCAATTTTTATTAATTCATCGCCATTATTAATTAAATCTTTTAAAGTATCAATTATTGGTAAAGCTGCCCCGACATTTGTTTCGTATCTAAATTCGGCGTTTCCTTTTGAAGCAGCTTCTCTAATTTCTTTATATGATTTATAATTTTCAGAGTTAGCAACTTTGTTTGGTGTTGCAATAGAAATTCCAGAACCAAGTATTTCCTTATATCTACTGGATAATAAGTTCCCAGAAGTTGAATCAACAAGAATTGAATTTTGCAAATTCATTTCTATCATTGTTGAAATATATTTATCCAAACTCGATTTTGTTCTACACTTTGATAATTGATTTTCCCAATCTAGAACATTAATCCCAGATTTATTTAATATCATTTTCTTGCTATTTGCTAACCCAACTAAGTTAAACTCAGTGTTTAATTCTTTAGTAAAATAATTTAGCTGATCCGAAACAATATTTAATAAAGCACCGCCAACAATGCCTGGGCCTACAAGAAATACATTTACCTTTTTCTTCTTTTTTAGAAACAATGTTTCATGAAGAATATTTAAAGATTCGGATAAATTATTTTTGGAAACAACCAAAGAGAGATTCAACTGAGAAGAACCGTGAGCAATGGCGTTTATATTTATCCCACACTTACCAAGAGCTTCAAATACTTTTCCAGTAATTCCAGCAGTCTGGCGTAGGTCTTCACCAACTACGGCAATTATAGATAAATTATCTTCAACAATTACTTCATTAATTTTTCCATCAGCAATTTCATTTTTAAATTCAGCTTCAATTACTTTCTTTGCAGCCTTAGTGTGCTTTGGTAAAATTGCTAGACAGATACTATGTTCAGATGAACCTTGAGTAATCAGAATAATATTAATATTTTTTGAAGCTAAAGTTGAAAACAATCTTGAAGCAATACCAGTAACACCAACCATTCCCCCACCTTTAAT
>JAQICK010000198.1 GCA_027858595.1 Melioribacteraceae bacterium | reverse complement strand
CTTATAAAGATTCCGATATTAATCCCATTGGGCGGGAAGTAACTCTGCAATTAAATTATGAATTTGATAAATATAACGATGATGGAAATTACGAAATTGAAAATGGTGTGTTAGTACCACAATATAACAATTACTCTTTTGCAAGAGCTGAGCTAGATTGGAAAGAACATATTGGAATAAATAAAGCAAATCATACTATAAATGCAAGAATAAAAGCTGGTTCAATATTAGGTAAAGAAGTACCATCATTTTTCGACTATTATGTTGGTGGTTTAGTTGGAATGAAAGGCTATCCATTTTATGCAATTGGAGGCAATCAATCCTATTGGATGCACCTTGAATATCGATTGCCAATTTACAAAAATATTGATAGTCGTTTAGGCCCGCTGTATTTGGATAAAATATTTATGTCCGTTTATGCAGATATTGGCGATGCTTGGAATGGAAATTTTGAAGGATTTGATAAATCTAAAAAAGGCATTGGTGCAGAGATAAGAATTAAGATGAATTCGTTTTACCTTTTCCCAACAGCAATATTTTTTAATACTGCTTATGGATTGGATGAGGTTAATACAGTCGTTAGAGATCAAAATGTTAAGTATGGAAAAGAATTTTTATTCTATGCAGGTGTTCTTTTTGATTTTTCGCTATAAATTTTAATAAAAGTATTGCGTGGTCGTTGCGAATCCAACGGTTTTTGTTGGGTGAAGCAATCTGAAACAGATTACTTCGTCGTTAAAGAACAAACTCCTCGTAATGACATAGGATTTAAAACACTATGAAAAAAATAATATTTACATTCATTGCACTTACAATCACTACTTTTGCTCAAGAAAGCAAACTGGAGTTAAGTGGAAATCTTTCTCTTGATTTAGTATTCACCTCCAAAAATTATCATTTTGATGAAACTGAAACAAGCCTAGCAATTAAAAAACGCTCACCAATGCTTGCTGCTGGAATGTCAGTAATACTTCCAGGGGCTGGACAGTTTTATAACGAAGACTATTGGAAAACTGCAATATTTGTAACACTAGAAGTTGCAGCAATTGTTGCTGCAATTGCGTACAACAGTAAAGGTAATGACCAAACAACAAGCTACGAAAATTTTGCAAATTCAGATGATGGTTGGGATGTTGATAAATATGCTCAATGGTCAGTTGATAACGCTCTAAGAATAAATCCAGATATAATATCAGACTCTTTTACAGAGGAGGATTTTAATGTTTTTGATAGCAATGGCGATGTTGTTTGGAGTAAGTTGAATCATTTAGAAACGGCAATTGGTAGTTACTATTCTCATCAACTAGCTCCTTACGATGACCAACAATATTACGAAATGATAGGGAAGTATCAGCAGTTTAATCCTGGATGGAATGATTTTTATTCTGATGATTATATATATACTGATACATATACATATGGTGACGACTTAACAGATACATTTTATTGGTACGCCGATGAAAGAGGGAAAGCAAATAGTTTTTACGACATTTCAAATCTTGCTGTTAAAATTTTGGTGGTAAATCATATTGTCAGTGCTGTTGAAGCTGCCCTAGCTTCAAATAGCTATAACAGAAGTTTGAATGCTGATGTTAAAATGGAAACAAGTTCAATTGGTTACAACAGAGTCTTTTATCCAGAACTTAGTTTGAATTATCGGTTTTAATGATTGTTGGGTAATTAAAAAAGTTCGTATTGTGTTTAATAAACCGATTAAATAGCAAATAATAGATTACCATTAAAATCACACTAAATAAAAAAGAATAAAATTCTTTGTTCTCAGTATTTCCTAATGTATATAATCCTATTAACAATGTAGTAATTAATATTATTAGTGGTAGTCCGTATAAGAAAAACGAAAATAAAAACATTGATTTCCCTTTAATTGCAATCTCAACAGAATCTCCAATTTGAAATTTATCATTGCTAGAAACGGATAAAATACTTCTACTATCGGAAGATGGATTGCAAAATAATTTAGCAGTACATTCTTCACAATCATCGGATGAATTAATTACAATCTCAATGTTGTTGCCGTTAAAACTTTTGACAATACCTTTTTCTTTTAAAATTTCTTGCATTCTATTTCTTGACCTCTAAATTGTGAATCATCCTATTTTTCAATTTAAATATGAAATTGCTTTTGTTTTACATTTATCGAAGGGAAAACTCAAGGCATAAAAAGAATCGTAATCTATTTCTGCAAGATTGTTTTTCATTTCAATACCACTATCGGAAATTCTAGCACATATTCCACAACCAATACATGCTGCAGAACAAACTTCTCTTGATTTTTTTGGATCGTAATGGCTTTTGCAAAACACAAAAACTCTTCTATCAATCGGATGCATTTCAATAATTTTTTTTGAACAAGCTTTAGCACATAAACCACAACTAGTGCACAAATCTTCAATAACTTCAGGCAAATTATTATCATTCATTATTAAAGCACTAAATTGACATGCTGCAATACAATCACCACCACCCAGACAGCCAAAATCGCAAAGCTTATTTCCACCAGCGACAACTTCCATCACTGAACATGATTTAGGTCCAATATAATTAGCATGTTTATTTTTAGCTTCATTATTTCCACCTCTGCACAAAATTCTGGGAACTTGTTTTATTGCAATATCAGTTTCAACGCCCAATAGATTTGCAATTAAATTTGCTACATCCTCACCGCCAACTGGACAACCATTAACTTTCATTTTTCCATCTACTACATTTACTGCAAAATCGTAACAACCAGCTTTGCCACATGCACCACAATTTGCACCTGGCAACACATCATTTATTTGTCCAATTAATGGATTCTCTTCAACTCTGAGTTTTTTATCTGCAATTGCTAGACCACCAGCAAATATAAATCCTAATCCACCCATTGTTGTTAATGCTACTATCAATGTATCAGTCATTTTCTTTATTCCAATTAAGTTATTAATCCAGAAAAACCCATAAACGCCATTGCTAAAATTCCAGCAACAATTAAAGTAATTGGCGCACCTTTAAAAGGTTCTGGAACATCGGCTAAATCAAGTTCTTCTCTTATGCCTGCCATTATAGTAATTGCAAGAGTAAAGCCAATTCCAGCACCAAGCCCATAAAATATCCCTTCTACAAAAGTATATTCACGTAGTACAATAAAGAGAGCTAAGCCTAATATTGCACAGTTAGTAGTAATAAGTGGGAGAAAAATTCCTAGTGCTCTATATAAGGGTTGGCTAACCTTTTTTATAAACATTTCAACAAACTGGACAAGGGATGCAATAACCAAAATGAAAGATACATATTGTAGGAATTCCAGATGATATGGGAGTAAGATCATGTGATAAATTAACCATGTTACAATTGAAGTAATAACCATTACAAATGTAGTTGCAAGCCCCATGGAGAATGCTGATGATATTTTATTTGAAACTCCAATAAATGGACATATTCCAAGAAAGTATGATAAAACAAAATTGTTTACTATGGCAGCTGAAAAGAATATTAATATAAGTTCCATTATATTTCCGCTTCTATTTTAAATTTATTTTTAGCAATTATGAATTTAGAGACTAATAACGCTTTCTCTTTTTTCTTCGTTTTTATGGCAAGAGAATTTAGATAAGCCATAAGCAAACCAAGTGTTAAAAATGCTCCTGCAGGTAAAATCATAATAAGCCATGGCTCAAAAAAATCAGGCATTATTTGAAGACCGAGTATAGTACGATTTCCTAAAATTTCACGAATTCCCCCTAATGAAAAGAGTGCAATTAAAAAACCAGTTCCCATTCCAAGTGCATCTAAAGCAGAACGGAGAACTCCATTTTTAGAAGAAAAGGCTTCTTGTCTGCCAAGTATTAGGCAGTTAACAACTATTAGCGGTATGTATGGCCCAAGAGCTTTACTAAGTTCAGGAAATTGAGCTTTCATTACTAAATCTACTATAGTAACAAAAGTCGCAATTATTAAAATATAGGCTGCAATTCTTACTTGAGCTGGAATTATTTTCCGAATGGAAGAAATAATAATGCTTGAAAATAGAAGAACAAATGTTGTTGCTAATGCCATTGCAATACCATTGATAGCTGATACAGTAACAGCAAGCGTAGGGCACATGCCTAATACTTGAATAAATACTGGATTGTTTTTCCAAACTCCTTTGGAATACTCTTTTATTAGACTAA
Organism: Melioribacteraceae bacterium; assembly: GCA_027858595.1. Lineage (GTDB taxonomy): Bacteria > Bacteroidota > Ignavibacteria > Ignavibacteriales > Melioribacteraceae > 1-14-2-50-31-20. The sequence continues at coordinate 3,256 of JAQICK010000198.1, read as the reverse complement.
TATTTTTCATCGTAATTTTCCCTCTGCTTTAAGAGAACGTAATTCACCTAATCCAGTATTAATAATTCTTAATACTGCTTTTGAAGAAATTGTTGCTCCTGTAATTGCTTCAACTTCATTAACTTTTGTAGCTTTTGCTCCTTTGATGCATTCAATTAATGGATTTGTAACTAAATCGATAAATTGACAAGTAAAGGATTCTTCAGTTACTTTTGTTCCAAGGCCTGGGGTTTCAACTTGTTCTAAAACTCTCATACCTGTAATTTTTATTAGATTACAGTCCAATCCAATCATTAATCTAATATTACCCTGAAAGCCACTACCGGAATATGGTAAGGCGTACCCTATTAAAGAATCATTAATTGATACTTTATAAAGTTCAAAATCTAAGGATTCAATTTTCTTATATGTGTTAGCCTTGGGCTGCACTAAAAATATTGCTTTTTTTGTATCTTCCAATCTGTGTTTAGCAATTTTTGGTTCTGCCCAACCACTCAATTTGGATAGAAGTGAACCAGAAATGATTCCAATAATTGATAATGTAAATATCATTTTGATTGCAAGTTTCATTTTTCCTCCCCAAATATATGTGGTTTGGTATATTTATTAATAAGCGGAACAAAGCCATTTAATAAAAGTATTGAGTACATTACTCCTTCAGGCAGACCACCAAATAAGCGAATAAGAATTACAACTAGTGAAATAGCAATACCGTAAATCCACATGCCTCTTGAATATAATGGCGAAGTAACCCAATCAGTTGCCATGAAAATTGCACCAAATAGAAAACCACCAGCTAATAAATGAAATAATGGGTTTGGAAAGTGTAAAGGATTAATTAACCAGAAAATTCCACCAAAGATAACTGCGGACAGAATCATTGCTAAAGGAACTCTGTAATTTATTACTCCCGTCGCAAGTAGAAATATTGCTCCAATTAAAATTGCGATAGCAGAAGTTTCGCCAAGTGAGCCTCCAGTGTTCCCAATAAAAAGGCTGTTCAACGATTCAAATTTGTTATCAAATTTCATTAACGAAAGAGGTGTAGCAGAGGATACAGCATCAGTAAAGCTTGGTTTTGTCCAAGTAGTTATGTTTACAGGAAATGCAGCTTGTAAAAATGCTCTTCCAACAAGTGCAGGATTGAAAATGTTAAATCCCAATCCACCAAATACTTCTTTTCCAATACCAACAGCAACAACAGCCCCAATTGCTGTTGAAACAAGTGAAAAGTTTGGTGGAAGAATGAGGGCAAGTAAAATTCCAGTAATTATCACGCTTCCATCACTAATAGAAATTGGTTGCTTCCTAATTGTTTTAATTATTGTTTCGGTCGCAACAGCAAAACTGACACTAACTAAAATTATCAATAATTGTGATATTCCAAAGAAAAGCAGAGAAGAAATAACAGACGGAATAAGTGCAATTATTACAAGCCACATTGCTTGTTTAGTTGACCAGTGTGAATGCACATGAGGCGATCTTGCAATCTCCAATTTTGCATTTGTTGCCGAAATTGTTTCACTCATAAATTTTCCTTTTTACCCTGCTTTCTTGGCTAGTGATATTTTATTTTTACCGAACGCAATCCATTGTACTAGTTGAATATTGGCGGGACAAATGTAGGCACATGTTCCACATTCCATGCAAGTAAATATTCCATTTTCTTCAGCATCAGCAAAACGTTCGAGTTGAGAAAATCTAGCTAGTTTTGTTGGAGTCAAATTTACTGGGCAAACTTCTATACATTTTCCACATCGTAAACAATTTGTTTCTTCAACTTTATTTATTTCTTCTTCTGTAAGAACTAAAATACCGGAAGTTGCCTTCATTATAGGAGCATTAAGATTGTGCTGAGTTATTCCCATCATTGGTCCACCTACAACAACTCGCTTTGCTTTATCTGTAAATCCACCACAATAATCTAAAATATCAATTATTGGAGTTCCAATTGGTACACTTAAGTTTTTAGGAGTTTTAATTCCTAATCCAGATACAGTTAATGTCGCCGATATTTGAGGTATTCCCCAATAGACAGCTTCAAAAATTGATATGGCTGTCCCAATGTTTTGAATTACAACACCCACATCAAGTGGTAATTTGCCAGGAGGAACTTCTCTATCTAATACTGCATTAATTAACATTTTTTCAGCACCCTGTGGATACTTTGTTTTTAATTTAAATATTTCAATAGAATCATCATCTTGAACCAAATTATTTAAAATTTCATAAGCATCTTCCTTATTATCTTCAATTCCAATTGCACCTTTTTCAACATTTAGTGCTCTCATAATAAGTTTAAATCCAATTATTAAATCATTTGGACGTTCAATCATTAATCTGTAATCTCGTGTTAAATAGGGTTCACACTCACTGCCATTTAAGATTACATAATCAATAATTTTATCCTTTGGGGGAGTGAGTTTAAAATATGTTGGAAAAGCTGCTCCACCTTGTCCAACAATTCCAGCCAATTGGACTCTATCACGAATCATTGTTGAAGTAATATTATCTACATCCAATTTGGGAAGCTGATTCAATTCAGAATTTTCTGTACATTGTATTGTTATACATTCCTTTGCAAAACTGGAAACAGTATCTTCAATTCCTATACTTAGAACTTTACCGGCAACTGGGCTATAAATTGGTACTGAAATTGGACCATTCTGTTTAGCCAATAATTGCCCCGCAACTACTTCGTCTTTTTTGTTAACAATTGGAATAGATGGAGCACCAATATGTTGAGATAGTGGTAAAATAATTTTTGAGGGTATAGGTAATTTATCAATTGGTAGATTTGATGTTAATCTTTTGTATTCAACAGGGTGAATACCACCTTTAAAGGATTTTTGCCTACTGAAAAATTTCATTTTAATAATTCCAATAAAATTGAAATTTTAGAGCATCATAATTTGTGCCATTTAAATGAAAAATATCAAAAAAAAAGTCAAAATATGTACGAAAATAGCAATATTTGGGTTATAATTTTAAACCAAAATCCATAACAAGACTTAATTATCAATTATGAAATTTTTAATATCTATTTTAGGAAAATTGGTTATTGATAGGAATATTAGAATATATTTTTGCATCTAAACTTTTTATTTCTTGCTAACATCCAAGTTTTAACACAATATTTTTTTATTGGGTTCAACAGGGTTTGATCAGAACTAAGTGTGTGTATAAACCTTAGCATCTCATAAAAAATAAATGAGGAACAGTTCTCGGTAATAGTATAATTTCATTAAAACGAATA
>JAQICK010000138.1 GCA_027858595.1 Melioribacteraceae bacterium | reverse complement strand
AATATATCTAATATCTCCATCCACAATAGTGCAATCACTTTAACAAGCGTTAAAAAGAATGGAAAATAGAATTACTAGATCGAGTAGTAGTTTAGAACTTGTTCTTTTTATAAAAACATCCTAAAAGATAAAAGCCAATAATTAGTGGCTTTGTGTTAAATTATTTTATCAGAAGCATTTTTTTAGCAATTCTATTTCCTGCACTATTTAACTCGTAAATGTAAGTCCCAGAAGCTAAATTAGATGCATCAAAATTAACTGAATATTTCCCAACAGATTGACTTTTATTAACCAATTCTGAAATAACTTCACCTCTAATATTATATACTTTCATTGTAACCAAACCACTATTTAAAATTGAGTAGTTTATTGCTGTGGTAGGATTAAATGGATTTGGATAATTTTGTGAAAGCTCAAATTTTGTTGGAAGAATTATTTCTTCATCAACTCCTACAACTTTGCCTGTTATTTTTACATTGTCAATTGCAACTATATCGCCATCATTTCCAACATATCGCCAAGCTAATTTTACGCTACTATTATTTGAATAACTGCTTAATTCAATAGACACTTCACGCCACTTCAAGCTAGTAGAGCCATCATTTTCTGCTTGCCAAAGAATATCCCAATTTGAACTATTGTCAGTCGAAATAGAGAGACTAATAGAAGCGTTAGCAAGCCAAACAGAATTATAAATAACACTGAAGTTAAGTGAGATTTCGCCATCGGGGAAATCAAGCGATGGCGAGTAGAGTAGTTCATCTTGATTCGCTGCTTTCCATGGGCAAATAGCAGAGTAAACATTTGTAGGATCAACTGTGTTGAAATTATTATTTTCTGGATTTCCTTTTATCCAAGTTGCATCAGTAGTTGTAATGCTTTGAGTCCAATTTGTTGGTGGAAAGGTTCCTGAATCAAAATTTTCATTTAGAAACTCAACATCAGAAACTGGAGTACCAACTAGATTAGCACTGTAAATACCAGAACCGTGAGTTGCAATAACTACATTTCCATCAACCTCTCTTGTTCTAACCATTGTGCAAACAGAAACTCCAATTCCGTTTGGAGATTCTTGAGCCCAACTTGTTGACATTCCATTAAGTGAGGTTGTTGAATAAAGACCAGCACTTGTTGCAACAAAAAATTTTGTTCCGCCTCCAAAATGAGAAATTGAAGCCCAACGACACGACGGCCCATTTCCACTTCCATCAGCATTTTGTTCTAAATTACCAGCCACAGCAGTCCATGTTGTTCCACCATTTGAGGTATAATATAGACTAATAACTTCATAGTTAGAAAATACTGCAAGAACATTGTTGGCATTACTTGGGTCAACTGCTAATGAGGAGACATATCCAGCTTGCATTCCTTTGCCTGAAGAAATATTTGTTGGAATAGGATTTCCAACATTTGCGTTATCAAGTCTGTAAATCTGTCCATCTGCAGAACCATAATAAACAATATTTGCTGGAGTTTTAGAAGCCTCCACAGCAGTAATAATATTACCAGTTCTTGTGTTAGTAAGTGAACTCCAATTAACACTTGTTGGATTATTGCTAAAGTTTGGAATAGCAGTTAAGTCACTATTTCTCCAAAGTGAATCGCCGGCAATGTAGTACATCATGTTAGAATTATTTGGGTCAAGAACGTATGGATTAATAAATAAATAGTCTGTTGAATGATCCGGTTGTGCAACAGTCCACGAAGTATAATTGCCTGCACTATTTAATTGAAGCCTAACTACACTTCCATTTTGTGTTTCAATGTAATAGTAACTTTTTCCATTTGCAATTGCTGTGAATGCACCATCTCCACCAGCAATCATTTGAACCCAAGGTGCTGTAGCACTTGTAGAATTTACAAAATAATTTCCGTTATCCTGCAAACCACCTAACAAAATTGGGTCATCGCTAGCAGATTGATCCATAGCAATTGAATAGAACTGTGAAGTAATAAATCCATTATTTATATCATTCCAAAGTACAGTGCCTCTTGAGATATCAGTTGAAACTTGAACACCACCATCATCGCCACAATATAGAATGCTAGAATTATAAGGAGCAAAGGCAAGAGCATGTTGATCTGGATGATGATTTTCGTAGGAAGAAATATCATTTGCAACAGAATATCCTCCAATCCAATTTGTGTAAGTATTTGCTAATTTAGAAGTCATTCCGTTTGTTGAACGGTGTAAGTTTGTTCCACCAAACACAACAAAATCTTTGTCATCTGGTTTTACTGAAATCACCATATTGTAATTGCCTTGTGATGAATATCCAGCAACGTTACCTTCTGTATCAGGAAGATTACTTGAATTATCAGTCCAAGTAATACCACCATTACTAGAGGACCAGAAACTATGTCCATCTTTTCCACTACCAGATGTATTTGCTAAAATATAAATGCGATTATTATCTGATGAAGCTGCGGCAATAACAACTCTATTATACACACTTGGAAATCCAGAGGGCGTAATATTTGTCCACGAAGCTCCATCATTTGTCGATTTCCAAATACCGGCATCCGTTACACCACTATTTACTGTCGCATATATTGTTCCGTTTGCTGTAGCAATAACATCACTAAATGCCAGCGATTCAGGGTAAAGACAAATATATAAATTGGCTGCCCTCCAAATATGCCAATATATAGTCCTCCCCATGTTAAACT
>JAQICK010000027.1 GCA_027858595.1 Melioribacteraceae bacterium | reverse complement strand
TATCAAGGGAGTTTTGCCATTCCGTTTGTTTTGCTTTTTCTTGTTCCACTAACTCGGGCTTAGCATTTTGCACAAATCTTTCGTTTGATAGTTTGCCATTTATCTTTGCAAGAATTCCTTCAAGATTTTTAATTTCTTTTTCAACTCGTTCACGTTCAACTGAAAAATCTATTAAACCTTCTAGTGGAATAAATAAATCAAGTCCCTTAACAACAGCAGAAATACTTCCCTTGGGTTTTTTGACATTTTCGCCAACAACTAATTCTTCAACTTTAGCGAGTGATTTAATGTACATTTGTTGAACATCTGAAATGGAGCCAATTTTTAGATAAACAGTTATTGTTTTTGCTGGATGAATATTTTTTTCGCCACGAACATTTCTAATTGTTGTTACAACCGCTTGAACAAATTCAATTTCGTTTTCAGCATTGTTGTTAATTAACTCTGCATTTTGTTTTGGGAAATCAGAAGTTGAAATTGATTCGCCATCTTTTCGTTCATCCAATAACTGCCAAATTTCCTCAGAAATAAATGGCATAAATGGATGAAGTAATTTCATCATATCGGCAAACAAAATAAGTGAGCGAGTTAGTGATGCAGCCTTAACTTCTTTATCCTCAGAATACATACGCTTTTTAGAAAGCTCTATATACCAATCGCAGAAATCATTCCATATATAATTGTATATTATTTTTGTAGCACCATTTACGTCAAAGTTGTCGAGTGCTGTTTCATATTTCTGTAATGTATTTTGAAAACGAGATTGAATCCATTTGTCAGTAAAATCAATATGTTTATCAATTAAACTATCGCTCAATTCAACATCTTGTGCGTTCATTAAAAGGAAGCGTGCTGCATTCCAAATTTTGTTAGCAAAGTTTCTACCAAGCTCAGTTTTCTCTTCATTGAAAAGAACATCCTGCCCAAGTGGTGCAAGGTAATTTATAGAAAAGCGAAGTGCATCAGCACCATAATTATTAATAACATCAATTGGGTCAGGAGAGTTACCAAGTGATTTACTCATCTTGCGTCCCTTATCATCACGGATAATTGATGTGAAGTAAACATCTTTAAATGGAACGTCATTCATAAATTTCATTCCTGCCATAATCATACGTGCAACCCAGAAGAAAATAATATCTGGACCTGTTACAAGTAAATTAGTAGGATAGTAATATTTTTGTTCTTCCTCAGAATCAAAAACATCTTGTGCCCAGAGCCAGCTTGAAGACCATGTATCAAGCACGTCTTCTTCCTGTCTCCAATTTTCAATGTCTTTTGGCGGTTCTTTCTCACAATAGATTTCGTTTGTTTCGTTGTGGTACCAAACTGGAATTCGGTGTCCCCACCAAAGCTGACGCGATATACACCAATCTCTAATTCCACCCAACCAATGTTCATATGTTTTTATCCAATGATTTGGATGGAAGTTTACTTTGCCTTCGCGAACTACTTCGAGTGCAGGTTTTGCTAGGTCATCCATTTTCATAAACCATTGCTCAGAAAGATATGGCTCAATAGGCACGCCGCCACGTTCTGAATATCCAACCTTGTTTGTGTAATCTTCAATTTTTTCAATGGCACCAAGTTCTTCAAGGGTAGCCACAATTTTTTTACGAACTTTGTCTCTATCCAATCCTGCAAAGGCTTCTGGAACATTGTTGTTTGTAGAAGCATCGTCATTAAATATATTTATCATTTCTAAATTATGACGTTGCCCCATTGCGTAATCGTTAACATCGTGTGCTGGAGTTATTTTTACACAACCTGTTCCAAACTCGAGATCCACATAATCATCAGCAAAAATTGGAATTTCCCTTCCAACAATTGGTAGAATTGCTTTCTTGCCAATTAAATGTTTGTACCGTTCATCATTAGGATTTACAGCAACGCCAGTATCGCCAAGCATTGTTTCGGGACGAGTTGTGGCAACCACTAAAAATTCATCGGAATCTTTTATTGGATATCGCATATACCAAAGGCTACCTTGCACTTCGCGGAAGATAACTTCCTCATCCGAAATAGCAGACTTTGATGCTGGATCCCAATTTACCATTCTGTAACCACGGTAAATTAAATCCTCTTTGTAGAGATCAACAAAAGTATCAGTAACGTTCTTTGAGTATGCGTCATCCATTGTGAAACGCTCGCGTTCCCAATCGCAGCTTACACCAAGCTTGCGCAGTTGAGAAATAATTATTCCACCATATTTATCTGTCCAATCCCAGCAATGTTTTAGGAATTCTTCACGAGTTAAATCACTCTTTTTAATTCCTTGCTCTTGCAACATTTTTACAACTTTTGTTTCTGTTGCAATTGAAGCATGGTCAGTCCCAGGAACCCAGAGTGCATTGAAGCCTTTCATTCGTTTATATCGAATGTAAACATCTTGCAAAGTATTGTTTAGTATGTGTCCAAGGTGCAACATTCCTGTTACGTTTGGAGGAGGAATTACAATAGTATATGGTTCTTTTGTTTCATCAATTTCGGAGTGGAAAATTTTATTATCTTCCCAATATTTATACCATTTGTCTTCAACATACTTTGGGTCATAAACTTTTGGGATATCATTTAAATCTTTAACTTTCATTTTGTCTCAACTGTTTTC
>JAQICK010000178.1 GCA_027858595.1 Melioribacteraceae bacterium | reverse complement strand
TTCAAGAAGTGATATTAAATAACGATAAAGTGAAATATCCAAAACTTAATTTTTAGGATAAATGCAGTAATATCCATTATGTGTAAAGAACAGATGGTTTGTAAAAATAATTAAACAGAAAGGATAACAAATGAACAATAAATATATATTTGGCGGATTTATAATAGTAGTGTTTTTTGGAATTATGGGTTATTTATTAACCGAAACAAACATTAAATACGAAGAAGATTTTGCTCAGATAGAAGAGAGCAGCGGAACTATTAAAGCAACAGGTAGTTGGGTTAAAGAAAAGAATTATCAAATAGATAAACAAAAACAATTATTTTCTTTTTATATGAAAGATTATAACGGAAAAGAAATTAAAGTTGTTTATAAAGGTGCAATACCAAATAATTTTGAATCTTCTACAAGCGTTGTGGTTACTGGCAAATATCAAAATGGGAATTTTCAAGCTTCCGATATTTTAACCAAATGTCCATCCAAATATGAAACTGAATATGAGGCTACTCAAAAGGCATCATAGTTCAAAATCAATTTAAATACACCAATATTTCATACAGAGATTTTGGTTTTACTCTTAATTTCAAATAGAAAGGAAATATAATGGTTGGGAATATTCTTCTGACATTTGCTTTAATAGCATCTATCTTTTCCATAGTTATGTATTATCTCACTTATAAGGGTAATACTAATACTCTAAAGTTAGCTCGCATAAGTTACCACGCAACTGCAATTTCGGTACTTGGTGCATCTGCTTATTTAATGAGTGCAATATTAAATCATCAATACGAGTTTAAGTATATTTACGATTACTCAAACAGCGATCTCGCTACTGGAATGTTGATGTCAACATTTTATGCTGGTCAAGAAGGTAGTTTCTTGTTGTGGCTACTACTTACAGCTTTATCTGGAATCGCTTTGCTAGAATACACTAAAAAGCGTGGTGATTTAGAAAGCCGAGTAATGATGGTGTTTACTCTTGCTGTTACTTTTTTATTGATTATGGTTAGCCCTGGGATGAAAAATCCTTTTACTATAATTTGGCTTGACCCAACTTATATTGATATTAAAAACATTAGTCAATCTTTTATGTCCCTTCCATTTTTGCAAGATTTTCTCTTTACTGATCAATCTTCTGGGACTAGTTTAGTATTGCTTAACGAAAAACTGGCAGGACTTTTAGCAAGCAACGGAATTTCTGTAAATGATTTTATTGCTTTCGGAAAAGGATTAAATCCGTTGTTAGATAACTTCTGGATGCAAATTCATCCGCCACTACTTTTTGTAGGATTTGCAATGTCAACTGTTCCTTTTGCATTTGCTTTTGCTGCACTAATTAAAAATGATTATCATGAATGGGTTGCTCCTTCTTTACCTTGGCTACTTGGCGGAATGTCAGTGCTCGGATTAGCAATAATGCTTGGCGGATATTGGGCGTACATCATTCTTGGTTGGGGCGGTTACTGGGGTTGGGATCCTGTAGAAAACTCTTCGCTTGTCCCATGGATTATTGGTGTTGCTGGTATTCACACAATGCTTATCCAAAAAAAGACACAAACAAAAGAGCATCCAGGAAGATTTATTAAAACTAATTTAATTCTGTCAATCCTTACTTATGTATTAGTTCTTTACTCCACATTCCTTACGCGTAGTGGTATTTTGGGCGATGCGTCGGTTCACTCATTTGTTTCTCCTGGAATGGTTACATACGTTCTACTTCTATTATTTATTGGGACTTTCACAGTACTTGGATTTGGTGGAATAATCTACAGATGGAAATATTTAGAAAAAACATTTACAGTTGAAGAAAATGTTCTCTCTCGTGAACTAGCTTTATTCACTGCTTCAGTTGTGCTAATTGGTTCTGCAGTAATAATTCTTGCAGGAACCTCTGCTCCAATTTTTGGATCGGCTGTAGAAATTAGTTACTATAACGAAATGACTCTTCCAATAGCAATTTTAATGGGATTATTAAATGGTGTAAGTCTTCTACTTAACTGGAAAAAGACAAAAGAGAAAACACTTATTAATAGTCTTAAAATTCCACTAGCCGTTACTTTTGTAATTACTTTAATAACAGCATTTGTTGTTGGCTTTACTGAAATCATGGCAATCATATTTTTATTCTCTGCCTACTTTACTCTAGTAGTAAATAGCAAAGTAGCATTTAAAATTATGAAAGGAAACGCTTCTTTTATTGGTGGTTACATTGCTCACATTGGTTTTGCAATTTTCATGCTGGGTGTAATTGCGTCTGGTTGGTTTTCGCAAGAAAAACAATTAGAATTAATTAAAGGTGAGACAAAACACGCTTTGGGATATGATATTACTTTTACTGGCTACCACCCAATTGAAGACGGCAAAAAATTTGCCTTTGATATTGAAGTAGATAAGAATGGCTCAAAAAATTATCTTGCACCAGTTATGTATGTGTCTGATTTCAATCAAAGCTTAATGCGTGATCCTGATATAATAAATCTTATTACGAAGGATTTTTATATTTCACCTATCAGCTATGAAGATGCTAAAACCTCCAGTGCTGGCGGACATCAGCATGAAACAACTCTACAAAAAGGAGTTCCGTTTGAGTTTCACGAATCGCAAATTACATTTACTAAATTTAACTTTCCAACAGATGCAATGAATTCAATGCAATCTGGTGCAGACTTCTTTATTGGTGCAGTTGTTCAAGTTTTACACAAAGGTAAAACATACACTGTTGAACTAAAAATGAAAAGTAGTGGTGGAAGCAAAACTTATGAAGATGTAACAATTGAGGATACTAATCTGAAAATTGAATTGACTAATCTTGATGCTTCAGGTAGAGTTGATGTCATAATTTCAGAATTAGCTGAGACTAGTGTTGAACAACCACAAATAGCAAAAGGTGAATCTCTTTGGGTTGATACAAGCATTAAGCCTTTTATGAATTTAATTTGGTTGGGTACACTTACAATTACTCTAGGATTTTTAATTGCTATGGTACGTAGAGGAAGAGAAGCAAGAAGATCATAATTTACAGCTGAAATGTTTTTAGTCCAACACTAAAAACATTTCAGCTTTTTTACTTAAAATTTTCAGACGTGTATTTTTATCCAAATTATATTTTTTAGAACTACAAACATTTAATAGTTCTTTCCTCTCTCCAAAAATATTTGAATATTTACTAACATCAATTTCAACCTTGCTATCACTAGCATTTACAATGTTTATGATTATTTCATCAGCCAGTTTCTTAAAGTATATGTAAACATCGTTTTGAGGTGGAAAATGTATTAACTCCCCTTTTGCTAACGCTGGATATTCTTTTCTAAGAGTTAACATTTTTTTGAAATAATCAAAAATATCATTTTCGTACTCTGTTCTACCGGCTTTTGTAAAAGCATTTCTATCATCTTCAAAAAATCCACCTGGAAAATTTTTACGAAGTGTTCCGTGGTCTTCATTCTCCTTCATTCCAATTTCAGTTCCATAAAATATTTGTGGAATTCCACGAGTAGTAAATAATAAATGAAATGCTATTTTGAATTTTTCAACGTCTGAATCTGCATAAAACATTGCCCGACCAACATCGTGGTTGTCTACAAATGTTACTAGTTGTGAAACATCTGGATAAATATAATCTGATGCAAGAACTGTATAGAAATTATAGAGCGACTCTTTACCAGTAAGGTAATCAACTAGTGCATCACGTATTCCAAAATCCGTTATTGCTGGAAGATTAGAATCAGTATTTCTAAATTTATTGCCACTTTGGTATCCAGAAAGAAAAACGGGATTTCCAGTCCAGACCTCTCCAACAATATTAAAAGTTGAATATTCAGTCCTAATAATTTCTGCCCAATTGGACATAAACGTTTGGTCGCAATATGGATATGTATCTTCTCTAATTCCATCAATGCCCGTTGATTCAATCCACCATAGAGTATTTTGAATTATGTAATTCGCCATAAAGCTATTTTTATGGTTCAAGTCCGGCATGTAATCAACAAACCAACCTTCTTGAACATGCTTAACTGTAGCTGAGTCGGCATATGGATCGGTAAAAACCATTTTGTGATGATTTGCATTGAGGTGGTTTTCAACAGTCCCGTTTATCCAATCTTCCGTTGGTAAATTTTTAATCCATGGATGATCTATTGCAATATGGTTTGCAACATGATCCATTATAATTTTCAATCCCTTCTTATGTGCTGTGTTTACAAGGGTTTTATAGGCTTCTAAATTTCCAAGACGTGGATCAACTTTATAAAAATCGGTTGCCGAATAGCCATGATAACTTCTAAACGTATTATTCTCAACAACTGGAGTTAACCACACAGTCGAGATTCCTAGATCTTTTAGATAATCAAGTTTGCTTATAACTCCCTCTATATCTCCACCATGTCTTGCCTGTGCATATTCATTTTGGAATTTATCATAATAGCCTTCCTTAAAATCATTTGCTTCATTTCCATTTGCAAACCGATCTGGCATTATCAAATAGATTACATCCTCTTGGTTAAATCCTTGATGAATATTGGATGATATCACTCTTTTATTTATTGGAAAAGTAATTGAATCACTATTTTCATTATTTGAAAATAGTATTTTGTAATTACCAGCTGTGGTTCCACTCAAATCAATATCAATAAAAGTGTAATTGTCATTTGCTAGTTCATGTATTTTCGTAATTTTTAATTCTTCGCTTTTAATTTCTACATTATTTAACCCTTCTCCATAAACCATAAGTTGAACTTTATTATGCTTCATTCCTTCCCACCAGTTTGGCGGTTCAATTTTATTAATTATTATATTTTGAGAAAATAGGTTAGCTATTAACAAAATAGAAATAAACATCGTTTTTTTAAGAATCATTTTAATCCAAATTTTACTTTATTAATTGCATTTTTTTGCTTTCAGTTTTTCCATTAGAAGTTAGAGAATAAATATAAACTCCACTTGAGAAATTTGTACCATCAAATTTCACTTTATTTATTCCAGCAGGTTTAACAGAGTTGACAAGAATTTCAATACTTTGTCCTAGTGTATCCGTTATTTCAAGTTTTACTTTCCCTTCTGTTTGCAAGGTGTATTCTATTACTGTTACTGGGTTAAAAGGATTAGGATAATTTTGCATTAACTCAAAATCTGAAGGAACTTCATTAAACTCACTAACAGAAGTATACCCATAAGGAAAAATAGACTCTAAAATTAAATCCGTAGTAGCACGCCATAAGCCCCAACTATGCCCTTCTGGATATTCAGCCCAATTGAAAGAATAACCTTTGCCATTAATTAACAACTCGAAAGCTCTCATATTGGCACCCAGACCTTCGTATGTACCCCAACTTCCAGCATATTTTATATTTTTCTTTTCACCACTAATAATCATATTATAAACTTCATAATTATTTGGCTGAAAAGCTGCTGAATGAAGTCCACAATTACCAAATACATCTGGATAAGTGTAACTGATTAGTCCACTAATATTACCACCATAGGAATCTCCCATCACAAGTCTATCACTAGCTTCTTTAGAAGTTCTATATTTTGAATCAATTTCAGAAACTAATTCGGTTGCAAAAAATTCTGCATATTGATGTCGTTTAGCAAAAGCATATTCTTCAGCTCTATTATTTGGAGTAACAAACACCGCAATAACTTCTACAATTTTATTACTATCAATTAAATTGTCAATTACATTTACAGATGAACCAAGCGTGATGTATTCGCCTCCGTCTTGAAAATAAACCGTTGGATATCTCTTATCCGTATCAAAATTATAAGATGGCGGCAAATAGACAGAAACATCATATGAGCGATTAACAACATTGCTTTGAACTGTTAAATTTGTCCTCTCACCATGCTTTATGGTGGCCTTAAATTGAATTTCCCAAGACTGAACATATTCTGGCATTGCTAATTCTGAGTTGGGACCAAATCCACCACTAACTCTATTTGGATTTTCTGGGTCAAGAATCCAGGTACTTGTATTTACAACTAATTTATAATCCAACCTGGCATTAGGTTCAAAAGTCTCGGTTCGGAAAAAGAAATTTGTTTCACTCATAGTTGTCATTATTGTGTTACTTGGATCCCAACCGTTAAAATCTCCCGCAATAGAAACAGAACTAGCTGTTCCTTTATAAAGAAAATTTGCCTTTTCACCTTCGATGAAAGGAATGCCAACGGTTCTAGCAAAAGTCATAAAGCTATCAATAGATGCTTCTTTCTCTTCAACAGTTGGAAGTTGATAGAGTTGAGAGATGAACTCTTGAAATTGCGTTTGTGAAAAAAGTTGTCCTGTAAATATTACAAGTAAAAATACAATCGATTTTGTCTGCTTCAAATGAAACTCCATTTAGTAAATTGAAATATAATAACTTTATTGTTTTCTTTTTTTTCCTACTCTATCCATCGTTACTATTTTGTTTATGTAATCTAACGCAATAGGAACCTTACATGATGTCTTCCCCATATAAACATTTACTTTCCCAACCTTGTTTGCAGATTTTATAGCTTCACTAGTTAACTCAGGAATATATGCCCCAACGGAAATAATAAAATTATTCATAGTATATCGTGTTCTATTGGAAGAATTGTGAACTTCCTTTTCAGCTCTCTTCAACAACCTCTTGATAACTGGAAGATCTAACTCATTGTTTGTCTTTTGCGACAATATTATTGAAAGAGTTGCCCAACCTGCGGAAGTATAATTTTCCTCTTTTTTATCAATCCATTTTAACGCTATTTCAAATCCCTCATTTTGCTTTGCAACTACAGATGGAACGGCATGTTCGCTTAGATAATACCAATATGCTTCCTTTGCCCATCTTTGAATATCGACTTTTTTCATTACCGTTTTATCAGCTATCATTGCAGCAAAATACATTGCATCAGAATTTCCTGTAGCATATAGCTCTAGAGCCAAAGTATGATTAACTTTTATTTTCTTTTGAAGTTTTTTTTAGAAAATCAGCTTTTACTCCAAAAAAGGGTTCTTTAGCTCCATGACGGACTAATACTTTTTTACTTTGTTCACTTCCATTTTTTCAAGCTCTAACATTACTTCATTTATATTCATCTTCGGTCTTCTCAGCTTGTTAGCATTTTAAGTGTACTTTTATGTAGCATATTATTTGAAGCAAATATTTTTTTATCCCCAATCTTAAAATCTTTTCCACTAAAATTAGTTATTTTCACTCCAGACTCTTTGGCAATTAATAATCCAGCAAACATATCTTCCAATTCACTTTCGTAACTAATGAGCACATCGATACCTCCAAAGGCTAGTAAAGCCCAATCCAAAGCAGGTGCCCACGTAGAGATTACTCGTCTAAAATTATTTGAAACTTTACTTTTAATACTTATAAGTTCAGGCGAATCCTTTAAATCGTGCCCTTGAATAAAGGAACAAACAGATTGTTGCAAATCAGAATTGCTAGATGGACTTATTGGAACTCCATTTAGAAAAGCTCCGCCATCTTTAGTAGCTTCAAATAGTTGCTTTGAAATTGGATTGTAAACAACTCCAACAATTATTTCATTTTCAAATAGCAGAGCAATAGAAACAGAGAAATATGGAATTCCAGCAAAATAATTATTTGTTCCATCTAATGGGTCAATAAACCAAGTGAACTTACTTTTATTATTAATTTCACCAAACTCTTCTGAGTAATAATTGTGGTCTGGATATTTTTCTTGGATAATACTGAGTATAATTTTTTCGCTCTCAATATCCTCAGCTAATCCAATGTCATTTGC
>JAQICK010000133.1 GCA_027858595.1 Melioribacteraceae bacterium | reverse complement strand
AAGACAAATATTTATAATTAATAACTGGAATTAAATGATTTTTTTAGGCGAGTTCGCAGCACTCTCCGCGGCTCTTTTCTGGTCGGTTAACGCCATTGTCCTTACAGAAGCTGTAAGCAAAGTAGGCTCTTTTAACGTAAATGTTGGACGTCTCTTTTTTGCATCCATATTTTTATTAGTAACAATACTTCTTTTTTCACTATCCTTTAATATTTACTGGCAACAATATTTTTATCTAATACTTAGTGGAATAATTGGTTTAGTGATTGGCGATTATGGAATGCTTAAATCATACGAACTTATTGGCCCCAGATTAGGAATGTTGCTTATGGCTTTTGTTCCCTCAATGTCACTGATTTTAGCGTACTATTTTTTGGATGAAGTATTAGGATTTAGCCAAATAGTTGGAATTATTATTACTTCTTTTGGACTTGCATTAGTGATTTTACAAAAAAAAGTAATTAGCGAAAAATTCCATTTTACACTAAAGGGTGGATTATATGGACTATTAGCAGCTCTTGGGCAGGCTGTTGGATTAATATTAGCGAAAGAGGCTTTTAACTTTTCCGAATTAAATGAATTTGTTGCTGCATTTATTAGAATTATTTTTTCGTTTATTCTATTACTTATGCTAGGTCGTTTTTTAGGGTTTTCCAGAAACCCAATTCGAGTTTTTAGAAACAATAAAAAAGGATTAAAACTTATCATTTGGGGAGCTATTTTAGGGCCGTATCTTGGAATTACATCTAGCCTAATTGCTGTTGCAAATACTCATGTAGGAATTGCATCAACACTTATGGCTACAGTTCCACTATTGATGCTTCCGATATCAAAGTTTTATTATAAAGAAAAATTATCTCTCTTTTCTGTTGTAGGAACTATTATTGCAGTAATTGGAATTGCTGTTCTTTTTCTATACTAAAGTTACATTCTTGAGGATTGCTAAGCTGTTCTTTGTACACTGAAGAGGAAGAAGACGTACACTTTATTCTACTATGTTATACTACTCAAAAATTTGAAATTCGTTCAAAAACGGTATAACGCACAAACTTGGGAGAGTATATGGTATAGTGAATCTACCTGAACCATCATACCGTAAGAATATGGTAAGATAAATTGATATCGTGCATGTTCTTTTCCCAATCTGTAACTAAACTACTAAATTTCAGCTTTTCTACAATCTACTTGAAAAATGCTTTTTAAGATTAAGTCACAAAATTTGCTATAAATTTTATACTGATGAGATTTTGGATAGTGACAATTAAAACATTAATAAATGAATATCACCATGATGGAAGTTATAAAGTAAATTTTGATGCGTCCTATTTAACAAGTGGAGTTTATTTTTATAAGTTAGAAATTCATGGAAGTTTTGTTCAACGAAAAAAATGCTTTTAGCAAAATAAGTTTGCATAACCATTTTGCATGTAAATTTTAATTTCGATAGCTTTAATAAACTCTTAATAGTTATATAATCCATCTGTTATATCTACTTACAATTATTAAATAATTGCCAAAATATTTTTTCTGTTTCTTACATTTATTTTTCTTACCTTTTTAAGTCAATACATATCCTGGTTTATTTTCGTCTATTCTTATTCGATAATTTATAGATTCTATATAATTCTGATTTAGTGGTTTTAGGATTCATTTCCTTTAAACAAAATAGGAGGTAACTATGCCAAAAGTGATATTTATTAAAACCATCCGTATTACTTTAATCATTTTTAGTTCTACAATTTTTTTATCAGCACAAGATAAGAATATTACACCATCCAGTTTTGAATGGATGTCAAGAACATCTTTGGACATTATGAAGAGCTATCAATATTACAATTCAATAATCAAAACATATGATCCTACATTTTTGTTCGATGCTAATACGATCCAAACAGGTTCAAAAAATTATTTAATCCCCACGTCACTTGGGGTGTTAAATGTTGGACCAATCCAAGGAAATATGCTAATATATGGAAAATGGCAAGTCAATGAATCATTGGGGTTAGGGTTTATTGCAGTTGTAAACTCAATAGATCTTCAAATAAACGATGAGGAACATCCTGAATTAAGAGACACAGATGGTCCTTTCGGAGATTTATATGCATGGAAAAACTCAAAATATATTATTGCAATAAGACCTGACTTTGATCCTGAAATTGAGATTACAATTGGAGTGTTAATGAGTCAAGTACCCTATGTCACGATGTCGGAAGATAGTGTGAAACAATTTGATATATTTTACTACGAAGAGGAAGTAAAAGAAGGAGAAGAAAAAAAAGAAGGAGAATATAGAACCTATACTGAAAAAAATGAACTTTTTCTAGAGGCAAGAATTTATGGATATTATTTTGGAACCCTATATGAATTTGAAGAAAATTCGCTTAGTCTTTTGGAAGTGAAACGATTTTTTGATATGGGTAAAGAAACTGGCTCATTGTCTGTGGGATTTAATTACTACAATTATCTAAATACATATCAAGCTGGTTTTGAATATCAGAATACATCATTATTTTCATTGTTTCCTATTCAAATAGAAGCCTATTGGGATATATACAAAAATGGAAATTGGAATGACGTTGGATATTTTCTGTTCAAAGCTAACCAGAACTTATTTAAAAATGACTCAGTTGAACTTAGTAATATTGGAGATAAAGATTTTTATATAAACGTAGAAGCTGGCACTTCTTATTCAAAGGATTTATTTGTGGAGGGTTTATTTGGATATTCCTTAGATTTTGATTTCAGAAATATTTGGGGGTATTGGCAAAGTCTCAGTGTGGGATATTCGTATAATTAT
Organism: Melioribacteraceae bacterium; assembly: GCA_027858595.1. GTDB lineage: Bacteria > Bacteroidota > Ignavibacteria > Ignavibacteriales > Melioribacteraceae > 1-14-2-50-31-20. The sequence goes on along the minus strand of JAQICK010000133.1, from coordinate 9,891 downwards.
CATGACAATATACACCGACTTCCTATCGAAAATGAACATATGATACATATTGCATTCAGGATAATGATTGACTAATTATATGATTGCCCGTCCCTATTCATTTCCCTAAAAACCTCCGAATTTCAGTGCTCTCTGTAATTATATTTAATGTTTTTACTCCATCCTAAGTTTGCCTTTGTAAGCGTCTATAATTTTACCTCAATTATTCAAGAGTATCCCCCAATCAATCTCAATTAACTGAGCTTAGAAATGCTTTTCAATTTTTGGTCAAGTAATTTAACAAAGTCCTAGACGGATGGAGTTTTGATAGCCACAAGTTTAAGTTACGTTATAACATGGAAAAATTTCCTAATCTTCAATAATTTGATTTAACTTCAAGTAATGCTTATATTTACATTTGTTTTAAAATGAGATAGGTATATTCTTTTGAAAGAACACTTTAGAAGAATATATAATTTTTCAATTTAGATTTAATAAAACTAAATGAATAAAATTGATGTATCAGAGTTACTTATTTTTTCAGGGAGTTCAAATGTTGGACTTACAGATAAAATATGCAAATACTTAAATGTAAAAAAAGGCTTAATTAGCCGTAAAGTTTTTAGTGATGGCGAAATTTGGATTAAATTCAAAGAGAATATTCGTGGAAGAGATGTATATTTGATTCAATCCACAATGCCACCAGCAGAAAATTTAATGGAATTACTAATTATGTTAGATGCAGCCAAAAGGTCTTCTGCAAGAAGAGTTACTGCTGTTATTCCTTATTTTGGCTATGCTCGTCAAGATAGAAAAGATCAGCCAAGAGTTGCTGTTACTGCTAAATTGGTTGCTGATATTTTAACTAAAGCAGGTGCTGATAAAGTTATTACAATGGATTTGCATGCTGCACAGATTCAAGGATTTTTTGATATTCCTTTAGATCATTTATATGCTTCTCCAATATATACTGATGAATTTGAAAAAAACAAAAGATCGGATCTTGTTGTTGTTTCGCCAGATGTTGGTGGAATTAAAATTGCTCGGTCGTATGCAAGAAAATTGCATGCTGGTTTAGTTCTTATTGACAAGCGTCGTCCAGAAGCTAATAAAGCAGAAGTTATGAATATAATTGGCGATGTTGAGGGAAAAAATGTTTTAATAGTTGATGATTTAATTGATACTGCTGGAACATTTGTGGCTTCTGTTGCGGCATTAAAAAAACGTGGTGCTGTAAAAATATATGGTGCAGTTACTCATGCATTACTATCAGGAGACGCAATTGAAAAAATTGAAAATTCTGAAATTGATGAATTATATGTTTCTGATACAATTCCACAAAACAGTTTGAAACCAGATTCAAAAATAAAAATAAAAACATCTGCAACATTATTTGCAGAATCAATAATTAGATCTCATCAAGGTGAATCGATTAGTTCACTTTTTGAAATTGATAAAAGTTAGAAAATAAATAAACGGAGAGAAAAATGGCTGAAAAAGTATTAATAGCTAAAAAAAGAGAACTTGGTACACAAGGGGCAATGAATCAGTTGCGAAAAAGTGGATTTGTTCCTGGAGTATATTATTTAAAAGGGAAAGATATATTTAATTTTTCTGTTGAAGAGGTTGTATTAAATAAATTAGTATTTACTGCTGAAACAAATATTATTGCACTTACAATTGAGGGCGAAGAACCTTTAAATTGTATTATTAAAGATATTCAATTTGATCCTGTTACTGATAGAGTGGTTCATTTTGATTTACAAGGGTTAACTCTTGGTCAAACTCTTCAATTAGAAATTCCAATCAGTTTTGTTGGTACTGCTGCAGGTATTAAAGAAGGTGGAATTCTTCAAGAACTACTACATAAACTTGATGTTGAGTGTTTACCTCGTCATATTCCTCAGAATCTTGAAATTGACGTTACTGATTTGGCTCTTGGTGATTCTATTCACGTACGTGATTTAGAGTTTGAAAATATTAAAATTCTAAATAGTGACGATTCTTCTGTTGCTTCTGTTATTCTACCAAGAGTTGAAGAAGACCCAGATGCTGAAGAAGAAGATGATGAAGCAAGTGAAATGGTAGAACCAGAAGTTGTTAGCAAAGGCAAAGTGGACGAAGATTAATTTAGTTTGAAAGCAATTATTGGTTTAGGAAATCCAGGTGTTAGGTATAACAATACCAGACACAATATTGGCTTTATGATTTTAGATGCTTTTGCAGATAAACATAATCTTAGTTTTACACCCGATAAGGGTGAGTATTATTCAGTGGGAAGCTCTTTGTTAGAGGCTTCCCATTTTTATTTATGTAAGCCAACCACTTTTATAAATTTAAGTGGAAATGCTGTTTCGCATATTATTGAAACAAAAAATATTGATTTAGACGATTTGTTGGTTATTACAGACGATATAAATCTTCCAACAGGTAGTCTTCGATTTAGGCAAGCAGGGGGCGATGGTGGGCATAACGGACTTAGTTCTATTATTTATTCACTTGAGACAAGCCAGTTTAATAGGTTAAGATTTGGAGTAGGAAGTGAATTTGAAGATGGCGAAATGCCCAATTATGTTTTAGATAAATTCTATGAAAAAGAAAAAGAAATAATTAGATTAGGAGTCGGATTTTCTGTGGAACTTATTGAGAAATTTATAATTGGTGGTAGAAAAGAGATGATGAATTTTTATAGTAGCGAAATAATTAACATTAACGAAAAAATAAATATAGCAAGGACGTAGGAGTACAATTATGGCACAATTGATTTACATTATTCCACTATTTGGTTTAGCAGCATTAATCTATTCATTAGTTAAAAGCAGATGGATAACCAAACAAGATACTGGTACAGAAAAAATGAGAACCATCTCTAAGCATATTCAAGATGGAGCTATTGAATTTTTAAAAACAGAGTATAAAGTCCTTGCAATTTTTGTTATTGCAGTAGCAATTTTATTAGGTGCTTCAAATTTAGGAAGGGATGATTCTTCTTGGCTTATTGCTGTATCATTTCTAGTTGGAGCAGTTGCGTCTGCTCTAGCCGGATGGTTAGGAATGATGGCTGCAACAAAATCAAATGTAAGAACTACACAAGCGGCACGTACTGGTTTAGCACCAGCTTTAAAAATTGCATTCACCGGTGGTTCAATTATGGGAATGAATGTTGTTGGTCTTGCAGTTTTAGGACTTAGTCTTCTTTTTATTATCTATTCTAATCTTGATTGGGACATAACTAAAGTTATAAATGTACTTGCCGGATTTTCTCTTGGTGCTTCTTCAATTGCACTTTTTGCAAGAGTTGGTGGTGGAATTTACACTAAAGCAGCTGATGTTGGTGCAGATTTAGCGGGCAAAGTTTACGAAGGAATTCCAGAAGATGATCCACGAAATCCAGCTACTATTGCTGATAACGTGGGTGATAATGTTGGCGATGTTGCTGGTATGGGAGCTGATTTATTTGAATCTTATATAGGTTCAATTATTGGAACAATGGTTCTTGGAGCAGTTTTCACTAAAGTTTTCGATGCTGAGCATCAATTGGCTGCAGTATTGCTTCCATTAGTTCTTGCTGCAGTTGGAATTGCAGTTTCCATATTAGGAACTTTCTTTGTTAACGTTAAGGAAGGTGGAAATCCACAGAGAGCTCTTAATTTTGGTGAGTTTGGTGCTAGCGGAATTATGGTTGTTGCATCCTATTTTATCATAACATATATTCTTCCAGAATCTTGGTCACTCGACGGGTTTCAATATACAAGTAATGGTGTTTTTATAGCTACTCTTATTGGTGTGGCTTCTGGAACAATAATAGGACTAATTACAGAATATTTTACAGGAACAGAATTTAAACCAGTTCGCCAAATTGCTAATCAATCAATAACAGGTTCAGCAACAAATATTATTTCGGGTCTTGGTGTAGGAATGATGTCCACAGCAATTCCAATATTAGTAATTGCTTTTGCAATTATTGGTGCTTACGAGTTTTCTAACCTTTATGGAATTGCAATTGCTGCTTTCGGTATGCTTTCAACTACCGGAATTCAACTAGCTGTTGATGCTTACGGTCCTATTTCTGATAATGCTGGTGGAATTGCTGAAATGGCTAATCTACCAAAAGAAGTTCGTGAAAGAACTGATAAATTAGATGCCGTTGGTAACACTACAGCTGCTATTGGTAAAGGCTTTGCAATTGGATCAGCAGCCTTAACTGCTTTAGCGCTTTTTGCAGCATTTAGATTACAAGCAGAAATTCCAGTAATCGATTTAGCTCAACCAGTAATTATGGGTGGATTATTAATAGGTGCAATGCTTCCGTTTGTTTTCTCTGCTCTATCAATGAATGCCGTTGGACGTGCAGCAAAAGAGATGATTATTGAAGTTGGTCGCCAGTTTAGAGAAATAAAAGGTTTACGCGAAGGTACTGCTGAAGCCGAATATTCTAAGTGTGTTCAAATTTCTACTAAAGCTGCAATAAGAGAAATGATTTTGCCTGGCTTAATGGCAATTTCTGTACCTGTAATTGTTGGTTTTATAAGTAAAGAAATGTTGGCTGGACTTTTAGCTGGTGTAACTGCAAGTGGAGTTCTAATGGCTATTTTTCAATCTAACGCTGGCGGTGCTTGGGATAATGCAAAAAAACTTATCGAAAGCGGATTTGAAAGCGAAGGCTTTACATATTCTAAAGGTTCAGAAGCTCATAAAGCTGCAGTTGTTGGCGATACTGTAGGTGACCCTTTTAAAGATACGTCTGGGCCATCACTAAATATTTTAATTAAACTAATGTCAGTGGTTTCTCTTGTTATTGCACCACTAATTAAATAATGTTATATTTGTAAGTTATTTTTTTTATTAACCCTGCTTTCCGCAAAACAAATCAATAGGAAGGCCAAAGACCAAAGGGAGGTTTACTCTAATGAAAACAAATCATTACGAGAGCGTTATTATATTAAATGCTACTCTTGAAGATTCACAAGTTGAATCAATCCTTACATCTCTAAAAGAACAAATGTCTGCAAATGGTGTAGAGATTTCTAACGTAGAGAAATTAGGACGCAAGCGTTTAGCATATCCAATTCAAAAAGGGAAAAGTGGATACTATATTATTTCCCATTTTACTTCACCACGCGAATACATCACCAAATTTGAAAGAACTTTACGACTTGATGAAAATGTTATCCGCTTCTTAACTATTAAATTAGAGCAAAAAGATTTAGCTTTTATTGCTAAAAGAAAAAGTGAATTAGCAGAAGAAGCAGCGAAACCTGTTGAAGTTGTAGAAGCTAAAGCTCCTAAAGTTGAAGTTACAGAAGCTAATGCTCCTAAAGTTGAAGTTACAGAAACTGAAACAGTTGTAGAAACTGCTGAACCTGTAGTTGAAGATAAGAAGAAGGAAAGCGAAGATTAAGATGCTTTATGTTTGGAGGAGATACAATGGCTGAATTAAGAATGCCAGAAATTAATAGTGTTGTTATTGCAGGTAATTTAACAAAAGATCCTACAATTAGAGAAACTTCTAATCGTACTCCTGTAGTTAATTTCCATGTTGCAGTTAACAGACGCTATAAAAATAGAAGCGACCATTGGCAAGAAGATGTTTGCTATGTTGGTGTTGTTGCTTGGAATAAGTTGGCAGATAGCTGTAAAGATCGCCTTAAAAAAGGCAAAGCTGTTTTAATTTATGGCGAGTTACAAAGCCGAACATTTAAAACTGATGATAATAAAAGTAGAACTATAGTTGAAATAAAAGCAAAAAGAATTCAGTTTCTTAATAAACTTTCACGAAATAATGGAAGTAGTGAAGAAAAAGAAGTTTTAACAGAAAATGATGCAAGTTTTGAAGATAGTTCATTTGACAAATTCTTAACTGATGAGGAATCAAGCCTCATTAATGATGATTAATAAGTTTGAGGATATAAAATGAGAACGACAAATAGTAGAAATAGTAGAAATACTAAAAGAACAACAAATACAAAAAAAGTTCAAAGAGTAATCACTGAATATATCGATTACAAAGATGCAAAACAGCTTCAGAAATTTGTGAATGACCAAGGTAAAATTATTCCAAAAAGAGTTACTGGATTAAGTGCTAAACAGCACAGAGAATTAGTTAGAGCTATTAAACGTGCACGCCAAATAGCAATTATGCCTTTTGTTTCAGAAGCAGTTAAATAGGAGAACAGAGATGAAAGTTATATTAAGAAAAAATTTCAACCAATTAGGCCAAATTGGTGATATTTTAAACGTGAAAGATGGCTTCGCAAGAAACTTCCTTTTTCCGAGACAAATTGCACTTGTTGCTAACGAAAGTAATTTATGTGTTTTGGAAGAAGAGAAAAAGCAAGCAGCTAAAAAAGATGCTAAAAGTTTAGAAATTGCAAATACTCTTAGTACAGAATTAGAAAAAGTTTCTGTAACAATTCCTGTAACAGTTGGAGAAGATGAAAAAATCTTTGGAGCTGTTACAACTAAAATGATTTCTGAAGCACTTAAAGAAAAAGGTTACGATATTGACCATCGTAAGATTGAAATTGAAGAACCTATTAAAGCACTTGGAATTTATGAAGTGAAAATCAAAATTCATACAGAAGTTACAGCTTCAGTAAAAACTTGGGTTGTACGCGATTGATTTTCTATAAACAGAAAGATCGTAAATCGGTCTTTCTGTTCAATTATTTTGACAACTAAAACTAAGATGAATAATGAAAGAATTTAGATTTAGAATTTTAATGATTGTTGGAGTTTTGGCTTTCAGCATTTACCTCTTATACCCTACTTTTGCTGATATTCAAAATACTAACAAAATCGAAAAGGAGCTCGCTCTCCTCACAGATGATTTACAGGTATCAAATCCTACAATTTCAGAATCGGAACTTAGCGATCTTCTTCTTATAAGAGAAGATAGTTTAATGATTGTTGACCCGACTATTCGCGAAAATAGAGAAAAGCGATTAAAATTAGGACTTGATTTACAAGGTGGTATGTACTTAGTAATGGAAGTTAATACTGCTAAACTTTTAGAGAAACTTGCAAAAGATCCAGATGATGACTTTAAAGCATTTTTGAAAGCTGCCGAAGCTGAGTCACAAATTTCGGATGTAGAAGTTGTTTCAATTCTTGCTGCAAATATTAATAATTCAGGAAAACGATTGAGTAGATATTTTGGCTCAATAAGAGAAGAAGATTCTGAAATTATTGATAAACTTAAAGAGCAAGAAGCCGATGCTGTTACTCGTGCAATAGAAATTATTAATAACAGAATTAACCAATATGGCGTTTCCGAACCAAATATTCAAAAACAAGGTTCTCGCCGTATTATTGTTGAATTACCTGGTATTGCTAAAGAAGATGAAGCCAAAAGACTTTTGCAAGGTAGTGCGTTGTTGGAATTTAAATTAGTTAAAGAAGCTAGCTTTACTGTTCCTATTATGAACAGAATTGATGAAGTTCTTGCTACTACTTTAAACAGTGAAAGTGATTCAACCTTAGTTAAAGACTCTACAGCTATTGCTAATATGAGCGAAGATGAACAAGCTGTAGAATTTGCAAAAAGTCATCCTTTTTATTCAATTGCTATCATTAATCCACAATCACCTATGGCTGATGCTTATGTAAGTGAAGGTGATAAAAATCAATTAATGGCTTACCTGAGAAGACCAGAAGTTAAAAATGTAATACCTGATAACGCAGAGTTTTTGTTTGATGCTAAACCCTTTACAACGCAAGAAGGTAAAAATATTTTCAGACTTTATCTTGTTAACAACGAAGCAGAGCTTACTGGCGGTGTTATTGAAGATGCAATGGCAAACATTGATCCTCAAACAACAGAGCCAATTGTAACAATGCAAATGAATAGCGAAGGGGCAAGAGAATGGGCAAGAATTACTGGCTCAAACATTGAGCGAAGATGTGCTATTATTCTTGACAACGCTGTTTATACTGCCCCAACAATTCAAGGTAAAATTCCTGGTGGAAGTTCCAGAATTACTGGAATGGGCGATATGAACGAAGCAAAACTTTTGCAAATTGTTCTTAAAGCTGGTGCTCTTCCTGCACCTGTTGACATTATTGAAGAAAGAACTGTTGGACCATCATTAGGACAAGATTCTATCAACAAAGGATTTAATTCTACAATGATAGGTCTTTTCATAGTTGCTCTTTTTATGATTTTCTATTACAAAAAATCTGGAGTAATTTCTGATCTGGCTCTTTTCTCAACAATTATAATGATTATGGGAATTCTTGCAGGATTTCACGCAACACTTACATTGCCAGGTATTGCGGGTATTATACTTACAATTGGTATGGCAGTGGATGCAAATGTTCTAATATTTGAACGTATTAGAGAAGAACTTACAACAGGAAAAACTGCTAAGGCTGCAGTTGAAAGTGGATATGCAAACTCATATTCAGCAATCCTGGATTCAAACATTACAACATTCTTTACTGGAATTATTCTTTATCAATTTGGTAGTGGTCCGGTGCAAGGTTTTGCATTAACACTAATGATTGGTATTGTAGCTAGTTTATTCAGTGCATTTGTTGTAACCAGAGTAATTTTTGATATGATGGTTGCTAAAGGCAACAAAATAAATATAGGTTAATTAAGGAGTAAATGAAAAATGAAAGTTTTTGAAAATCTAAATATTGATTTTATCTCTAAAAGGAAAATGGCCTATATTATTTCAGGTACTTTAATTCTTTTAGGATTATTAAGTCTCGCTACTCGTGGTCTCGAACTTGGAATTGATTTCAAGGGTGGTACAGACATTGCATTAAAATTTGACGATCCAATAAATATTGCAGAAATTAGAACTGATTTAGAAAAATTGGGTCTCGGACAAATTGAAGTAAAAACATTTGGTGGAGAAAGTGGAATTTTAGTAAAAACTGAATTGCAAAGTGTTCCTGTAGAAATTTACAACGATGTAATTACATCAATGCAAAATTCAATTATGAAATATGAGCCGGAAGCAAATATTGCAATATCCGATTCAAATGCTACATCAGTTACATTTAGCTTTGCTGAAGTTATTACAGTAAATAGAATTGAAACTAAATTACAGAATGATGGATACCAAACGAGTAGATTAGATGATAATAATATAATTATACGTGTTAGCATTGCTGATTGGATTGAGGAAGCATTACGAAGCAAAATGCCAAATAATCATTTTGTTGTGCAAAAGGAAGATATTGTTGGTCCAAAAATTGGCGGTGAGCTAAAACAAGATTCTATTATATCTGTTATTTTAGCTTTGGCTGGAATTCTACTTTATCTTGGATTCAGATTTAAGTTTGTTTTTGCTCTTGGTGCCGTTGTTGCTCTATTCCACGATGTTCTTATTACACTTGGTGTTTTTGCACTTTTACATGGTATAATTCCTGGACTTAATCTCGAAATATCTATTAGTGTTGTAGCTGCATTTCTAACAATTGTTGGGTACTCAATTAACGATACAGTTGTTGTTTTCGATAGAGTTCGTGAAAATATTAAAATTCATAAAACAGCTCCACTAGAAGAAAATATGAATAGTGCAATTAACAAAACAATGAGAAGAACGCTTGTAACAAGTTTAACAACTCTGTTTGTTGTTACTGTCCTACTTATCTTTGGTGGTGATGTTCTTAGAGGATTTGCATTTGCATTAACTCTTGGAATTATAGTAGGTACTTACTCATCAATATTTGTTGCTAACCCGTTTGTTTACGAATATGTTAAACGAACAGATAAGAAAATTCAGTTTTAATTAATAGAATTAATTCTTTAGTTTAGCAAAAGCCTTCCATTTGGAAGGCTTTCTTTTTGAGATTTTTCATATCCCATCCTAAATTATATTTTTACTTGTTTCAGAACATCTAAATAATAAAGATATTTTGATATTTGTCGTATTATTAACCCAGCGGCAATAAACCGCT
>JAQICK010000390.1 GCA_027858595.1 Melioribacteraceae bacterium | reverse complement strand
GGTTTAATAATAATGATATTTCCGAAACTCTTTTAACGCTTACATTTGCTACACTTCCCTTTCAGAAAATGCCTTTGCATATTCCATATACAGGAATTATTTTCAATGCTAAATTACCTTCTGGTGACCCAAATTTTATAAATTCAAAAATTAAACTTTTGCCAAAACAAATATTTGAAGATTCACCCAATTCAAAATTTGGAGATAAAGATAAAACTGCTCATTTTTTTGGAAATGCATACTTTTCATATTCCATAACTTTATTTAATCTTTCCAAATTTCTGAGTATTTTTGTAGAACTATTTGAAGATGCTTTCAAAGTAAAAGGTGGCATTGATAATCGTGATTTTATTGCAAATCACTTGGGTTACTTGTTTGGACAAGAATTAATTAATAATCCAAACTTTTTGCCTTCGGACGCGTTGAAAAAATATCCAACATTTAAAAATTATTATGAAGTGAGAGAATGAATAAAGTACTAATTATTGATGATGAAATTGAAATTTGTGAAAGCATTAAAATGATTCTTGAATACGATGATTACGAAGTTACATATTTTACCGATGCAATTAAGGGCATTGAACATCTTAAAGAGAATAATTATTCTGTAATGTTCCTTGATATTCAGATGCCTAAAATAAAAGGTTTTGAGGTGCTAGATCAAATAAGCCAATTTCAATCAAAACCAAATGTAATAATGATTTCCGCACACGGATCTCTTGCAAATGCAGTAAAAGCTACAAAATTAGGTGCTTTCGACTTTATTGAAAAGCCTATAGATCGCGATAAACTTCTTATTAGCGTTCGTAATGCAAATGAAAGAGCAAAGTTACTTATAGAAAACCAAAAATTTAGAAAGGTTTTGGATGTTGAATATTCAATGGTTGGTAGCAGTGATGCTTTAACTCAAATCCAAAATACAATTTCACGTGTGGCAAAATCTGACGCCCGAGTTTTGGTTACTGGTGAAAATGGGACTGGAAAAGAACTAGCTGCAAGAGAAATTCATTATAAAAGTGAAAGAAATGGAAAACCATTTGTTGAGGTGAACTGTGCTGCAATCCCAAATGAATTGATTGAGTCAGAATTGTTCGGGCACGAAAAAGGAGCTTTTACTGGTGCGAATCAGCAACGAATTGGTAAATTTGAAGCCGCTAACCAAGGAACACTTTTCCTTGATGAAATAGGCGATATGTCTCTTCAAGCACAAGCAAAAGTTTTACGTGCAATAGAGGACGGAAAAATTGAAAGAGTTGGTGGAAATAAAAAAATTAACGTTGATGTACGTATTGTTTCTGCTACAAATAAAAATCTGGAACAAGAAATTGAAAATGGAAATTTTAGAGAAGATTTATTTCATAGGTTAAATGTAATTCCAATAATAATCCCTCCTTTGCGTGAAAGAAAAAATGATATTATTGAATTAGTTGAACATTTTTCAAAAATAATCTGTGAGAAAAACAGTTTTGCTCAAGTTAAGTTTAACAAAAGTGCATTAGATTTATTAAAGGCAAACAACTGGAGTGGAAACATTCGTGAACTTAAAAATATTGTTGAACGAATTATAATTATGGTTCCTAAAGATGTAATCTCAGCGGATGATATTTCTCTTTTACTTCCAAACTCTAAAACTAAGAATGACGATTTGTTGAATATATCTAATTCATTTCAAGAATTCAAGGAAGTAACAGAACGTGCATTTATTCTAAAACAATTAGAATTAAACGATTGGAATATTAGTAAAACATCTGATATTCTTGATATTCAAAGAAGCCATCTCTACACTAAGATGAAAAAATATGGTATTGAAAAAGATTAATGTTTTGTGCAAAAAAAAGCGATTAGAAAATCTAATCGCTTTAAATTCTACAACTATTTTAGGATGTATTTATTAACCTAAATAAACTTTAAGATTTTTACTTCGAGATGTGTGGCGCAATCTTCCTAGAGCTTTCTCTTTAATTTGACGAACTCTTTCGCGAGTTAAACTTAACATTTCGCCAATCTCTTCTAGTGTTGCAGAGTACTCACTATTAATTCCAAAATATAGTTTAATTACTTCTGCTTCTCTATCAGTTAAAGTTCCAAGAGAACTTGCTATATCATTTTGTAACGAGCTTGTCATTAAATCATCATCAGGATCTGGTTGTTCGTTATTAGAAATTACATCCAACAAACTACTTTTATCGTTATCACTTTGTGAAAAAGGAGCATCAACCGATACGTGACGTCCAGAAACTTTTAGAGCATAAGCGACATCAGCAACATCAATCTGTTTTTCTTTTGCAATCTCTTCTGTAGAAGCAGCTCTTTCAAACTCTTGTTCTAATTTTGAAGAGGCTTTTGAAATTTTTGTTAATGCACCAACTCTATTAAGAGGAAGTCTTACCATTCTAGATTGATCAGCAATGGCTTGCATTATTGATTGCTTAATCCACCAAACAGCATATGAAATAAATTTAAATCCACGGGTTTCGTCAAATTTTTTAGCAGCTTTAATTAATCCAATATTTCCTTCATTAATTAAATCACTTAATGGCAATCCTTTATTTTGAAATTGCTTTGCAACACTAACAACAAATCTTAGGTTTGCTTTAGTTAATGTTTCTAAAGCTAGTTGGTTTCCTTCACGAATCTTAATTGCTAACTCAATCTCTTGGTCGGCAGTAATAAGATCTACTTTACCAATCTCTTGAAGATATCTATCTAAACTTTGACTCTCACGATTTGTGAATTGTTTCGTAATTTTCAAGGTGCGTCTCCCTACCTAATCATTGAATAAATGTGGTGCCTATTTTAATAAAGCTAAAAAAAACTGAACAATAAATTGATCAGTTTAAATTAGTGAATATCTAACTCGCAAATATACGAAAATTACGCCTTTGCTTCAACTCCAAATAATACATTTTCAATTGCTTCTTTTAATTGTGGTTTTGGTAGTGCACCTTGAGCCATGTGAGGTTTTCCATCTTTAGGTATAAAAAGAAGAGAAGGAATTGATTAGATACCAAAAATACCAGCTAATTCTTGCTCTGCTTCAGTATCAATTTTATAAATTTTTATTTTACCTTCGTACTCAGCACCTAATTCTTCAAGAATTGGAGCTACGATTTTACAAGGTTGGCACCAATCAGCATAAAAATCTATTAATGCTGGAACTTCCCCTTTAAAATTCCAATCTTTATTGTTTTCGTAATCGAATACTTTTGCCAAAAAATCAGCTTTAGTTAACATTTCAGTCATCATATTTCCTTTTTTCTTAGAATTTAATAATTATTTAGTGGTAAGATGTTTTGTCCTAAAAAAGGATTCAATTTGAAATGAATAAAAAAAAGAGTGGCAAAGCCACTCCTTAAATTCATGCACTAATATAGATATTAACTATCTGTTTATTTTTCTACCACTTCCTTTTTGAAGAGTAGTAGTACCGTCTGCACTGCTTCCACCATTCATTTTTCCAAAACCAGTTCCATCTAGAGGTCTAACTCCAGTACCATCACCGAAACCATTTCCTGTACCATCACCAGCTCCAGTTCCTTTGTCTAACCCTTTATTCATTTTTTTGTTTTGACTATTTGCACCTTGTAAATCTGTACCAAAGTTATCACAAATACCGTCGCCATCAAGATCAATCCAATTTATTTTTGTTGCGTCTGGGTTTCCAGTACCATCTAATTTTCTTTCTTGTGCAAACAGTGATCCTGTTAAAAGTGCTAGTGTAAAAAGTACGATTGTTACATTCATTAAGTTTTTCATTTTGTATTCCTTTTGTTTTATTGTTTAATAACTTGTTGTAACCATTATATGAATTATCGTGCCAAAGTGTTAAAGCTCCTATTTAGCTCTTTTTTGACATTTTTTTTGTTGTTGCTAAATGTTTTTTAGAACAGACTAGTCGAGCAAGTCGTCTTAAGAGTCGAGAAATTTTAATTAGAGTGTACATCGAATGACTAATTGTGTCTGCCTTCAATTACTGTTTGTTAACTAGGAAAGATGCGTTTATCTAAAAAATACAATAGTTAAGTTTGCAGAAATTATCTGTGAAAGTAATTAGTCTCTTTAAACTTCATATGATTTAATATTCGTTAGCAATATGAAGATTATTTCCCTCACTTCTTAAAGTTCCACTCACTAGCTAAATGACTAATCGTTATGTAGTAGATTTTTTGCCATGCATTTTATTAGAACTTTATAATTTGTTTGTTGTAATTTAGAATCAGCAAAAAAGATTGTAATCAACTAGAACGAGAAAACCCTTGTCAAAAAACATAGCCATAATCGGAGGTGGACCTTCAGCGATGATTGCTGCCGATTTACTTAGCAAAGTAAATACTGTAACTATCTACGAAAAGAATGCGACACTTGGCAAAAAGTATTTAGTTGCCGGGAAAGGAGGCTTCAATCTCACTAATTCGTTGGATGGGATTGAACTTGCTAATAAATATACTCCTGTAGAATTTATGGAAAATCCAATTTTAGATTTTGGTTCAGGAAGTTTACGTAAGTGGTATTCTGATTTAGGAATTGAAACATTTGTTGGAACAAGCGGAAGAATTTTTCCAACCAAGGGAATTAAACCAGCCGAAATTTTAAACAAAATTAAAGAAAAGCTAAAACTCCAAAATGTAAAAATAGAATATCACCATAAATTCACTGGGTTTGACGAAAATTTTAATATAAAAATGAATTTCAAAGGAGAGCATAAAATTATTATTGCTGATTATTACATCTTCGCATTAGGTGGTTCATCGTGGTCTGTCACTGGGTCTGATGGAAAGTGGGATAAATGTTTTAGAGAAATTGGAGTAAATATAATTCCATTTGAATCTTCAAATTGTGGTATTAATATCAATTGGGATAACCACATTGTGGAAAATCATGAGGGCAAACCTCTTAAAAACATTTCAGCAAATGTGGCCGGCACTAAATTAAAGGGAGAGGCTGTAATTACAAATTATGGATTAGAAGGAAATGTAATTTATCCGTTAATTCCAAAAGTTAGAGAGTTGTTAAAAAAAAATGAAAAAGCTGAGATTGTAATTGATTTCAAACCAGATAATAGCGTTGATGACTTAATCAAAAAAGTTGGTAAGGCAAAGATATCATCAAAGGATTATGGGAAAATATTTAATTTTAAAAGAGAGCAGTTAGCTTTAATTAAAAACTATTCTACAAAAGAAGAATATTTATCGACAGAATTATTTATTAGAAAAATAAAAAAAATATCTATTAATGTTGAATCTCTGCGTAGCATTGAAGAGTCAATTTCTACTGTTGGTGGTATAGATTTGAAAGAATTAAATTCAAATTTTTCATTAAAAAAACATCCTAACATTTATACTATTGGCGAAATGTTAGATTGGGATGCACCGACAGGCGGCTTCCTTTTGCAAGGTGCATTTTCAATGGGGCATTATGCTGCCAAATCAATAGTATCGTTATAATAGAAAATCAATCTTACAATGGATTTCCTCGAAGCAATCTTTAGAATAATAGGTGTCAAAATAATTATTGATAAAAAAATTGC
>JAQICK010000209.1 GCA_027858595.1 Melioribacteraceae bacterium | reverse complement strand
CAATAGATAATATTAAGCATAGATTGATTGATAGAATTCTAATAACTAAAAATGAAAAATTATTAGAAGCAATTGAAACAATTTTTGTTTCAACGCAAAAGAAAGAAGAAATACAATTATCATTGGAACAGATTGAAATGCTAGCAATGAGTGAGGAAGATATAAAAAATAATCGTCTAGTTTCTGAATCAGAACTTAAAAATATTGATGCGAAATGGAGCAGTTAAAATTAGCTTAGACGGCAACAGCATTAAAGCAAATAAAATATATATTTGAATATTGGAACGAACGAAATAAAAACTTAGATTATTCAAAAAAGCTAAATAAACGGATTCATGAAAGAATAGAACAATTAAAATCATATCCAAAATTGGGCAAAAAAACCACTTTCTCAAATACTAGAACAATTTCTCTGGGTCACTATAGTTTGTTTTATCAAATTATTGATACTAAAATAATTATTACTGCATTTTGGGATAATAGACAAAACCCTCAAACCTTACTGACATTTTTAAGAAACGCTAAAAATTAGTGTTTCTCTGTATAAATAATCTACAGAGAAACACTAAGATTAAAATTATTACAACTCTAAACTAACATCAAAGAAATGAACTTCCTTAAGATTTTCGCCATAATCAGCATATGCATAGTTTATGAAAACACTAAAACTATCAGCAATTTTATATTTAAGACCAGCACCAAATGTTAAGCCACCTTCACTATTATTCATAAATAGTTGTCTATATCCAAGGCGAACCATAAACATTTCGTCATAAGCAAACTCACTACCAAGATTCAAATAATTAGAGTTGTCATTTGGTTGAACTGCATCAACTGAAGTGGTTAAGCGCATATAACGAGATTTCACAACATCCATTGCAAGACCAAATCTGAACATCATCGGAATTGCAAACGCATCTGTATCATAATTTGCAGGAATATTATTAGGACCAGTATCAATATTATCATTTGGATCAATATTAAGTTGGATATCTCTTCCATCCAAAGACATATCAGAACCAAAATTAAATATGGCAGCAGATATTGTTAAATCGTTAAATGGTGTACGGTATAATGTACCAACATCAATTGCAAATCCGCTAGCAGATGAATTCCAAATGCTTTCTCTAATAAACTTGGCATTAACACCAATAGAGAACCTGTCTGTAAGCATTTTGGAATATGTTAATCCAATTGCTATTGACGAAGCATCCCACATTCTTCCATCACCATCTGGATTAGAAAGGGTAGTAACTTCTTGTTCAGGAACTCCTAGAGATGTAAAACTTGCTGCAAGTGTTCCCATATCACCCATATTAAATGAGGCAGCAGCAAAGTCATACTTAATATCGGCAAGCCAACTTGCATGATTAAAAGTTACTTCCGAAGTATTTGTACTTGTTGATAATCCAGCAGGATTCCAATAGACAGAATATATATCGTGGCTCATAGCTGAATATGCACCACCCATACCTACTGCTCTTGCACCAGCACCAATTTTAAGGAACTGGGCAACAGTGGTACCAACTTTTGAAGTACCACTTTTATCTTGAGCTTGAAATTGAGTAAATAATCCAAGCACCAAGAATATAATTATAAGGCTATTTTTTTTCATTAATTTTCCTCCGTTATAAAATTTTAAAGATTTCTTATTCATGATTTCTTCCTATTTTATAACCCCAATTCTTCCAATTTTTTCACCAACATTAGGAACTTCAACATGATAGATATAGACGCCATAAGCAATTCTATGTCCTTCAAAGCTGAGCAAATCCCAAGCTGCATAACTTGTTAAATCATTTTTATATATCTCTTGTACCAATTCACCAGTAATAGTGTAGATTCTTATTGTACACTCTTCTGGAAGATTTCTAAATTGAACTTCTCTTCCGCCACGCTGTTCTGGAAGTCTTCCAGGTTCCTCAGTCATACTGTATGCAACGTATGGATTTGGAACAACTTTAATATCTTCCAAACTAGCAGATACTTTTGATAAATCAATTTCAGCAGCAGTACTAGAGTAACTGTATTTGTCTCCAGCTTCGAAAGGTTTATCAGTTCTTACGTAATATCTATCACCAGCGACAGGTAAAACCGCATCAATTTTAGTAATAGTTGTGTCAACATAATTGACTACGAAATCGGTAGTATCTTCTGGATCTTTATAAAACCAGACAGTATCAACTGCAACATAATTTGTAGTATCGGGGAAACTAAACCTTAATAAGTATGAAACTTCTGAAGCTCCACCTGGAAGAGTTGGTCGTATAATTAAACCTTCTCCCCAATCCCATTTTTTATTGGCAAGAGTTGGGTCTTTTGTTTCATCCAACATGTAGTTAGCTTTAATATAATTTCCTAGTGAATCAACTTCTGATAGATTTATTATATTAAATGGCACAGTTCCAACACTCATTGAAGGTACAGCTAAAACAGAATCTCCATTCCATGAACCATCAGCTGCAGTATCAGCTAAATCAAGCCACGTAACTTCCCAATCTGCTCTATATTGAACATGAGGTGTACCAATATAATCTGCATTAGAAGTACTCCAAAGAACAGAATCAACAACATTACTAGTTGCATTATCATCCCAATCGGATTTTTTTTGACTTAGATTTAAGTTGTGATTTTTAACAAAAAGTCTCATACCATCAAATACAGGATTTGCATCAGAACTATCAATTTTAGTACTATTAAATACTGGAAAGAATCTATATTCAGCAGTAAATGCTTCACCTGCAGGTAAATCATCAGGATTGTTTCCTCTAATTTTTCCTTCATCCGCTTTAATAATATATTTTGACTTATCAATAACATTTCCACCAGCATCAGTAAGAACAAAACTACTTTCTTTAATATTCTGTTTTACTAAATCAACAAATACAGTATCCTTTGAAGTGAAGCCATCTTTAAACCCAGTTGAGTCAAAAACGCTATATCTATCAGCATCAGAAAATTCAATTGAGTAGAGTTTATCATCTACGTCTTGAGGCTGCATAATTTTAATTACCATGTCTCCAGTAGAATTACCTATTAATTGATCTGGAATACCACCAACGCCAGCTTCGGCATCAACAAAACCAGAAACATTTCCCATAGGAACAGCCATTGCTGTATTTACATCAAAAGTCATTTCTCCTGTAATAGGATCAACATCAATAATTGTTTGAGTTTCTGTTGGTGGGATGTCAAATTTAACAGAACCACCATCATAAGCAGCTAAGGCATAATAATAAGTAATACCATTTGTAACTAGTGTGTCAACATATTCGTGAACTAAGCCACTATTTGTTCCAACATTATATTTGATTCCACGTCCAAGAAATTCAACAGGGTGAAAACCTTTAAGACTATCAATAACATCAAATTGAGCAATTCCTTCTCCAAGAAATGGATTGCCAAAACCATCAGTAATTGTTTTTACATCTCCAAAATTAGGATCGCGACTTCTGTATATTTTGTATCCTTGAAAATCGAAAGTTCTAATAAATGGATCGAAAGATTCTTCTGCGTAATCATCCCAATATAAAGTTACCCTACCATCACCAGGCACAACAGATAAATTTGGCTTGTTAGGGGGTTTAGCAAATCGATAATCTGATTCAAGAATACGTGTTGAAGTTTCTGCATTCAATAATAAGTGATCAACATTATTTCCAAAAAGAATAGCCATTGAGAATCTTTGAGATTCACCAACTTCTAGAGATAAAGG
This sequence comes from Melioribacteraceae bacterium, assembly GCA_027858595.1. Taxonomy (GTDB): domain Bacteria; phylum Bacteroidota; class Ignavibacteria; order Ignavibacteriales; family Melioribacteraceae; genus 1-14-2-50-31-20. The sequence goes on along the minus strand of JAQICK010000209.1, from coordinate 4,723 downwards.
ACCAGTACCAAAGTTAAAAATATTATCTCCTGCAGTTGACAATAATTCTTGATCTGCACTAATAGAATCGGATGATAACCATTGCCACATTAAAGGATCATTACGTGGTACATTTGGATCTGAGTTTGTATAAGCTGCAGCATGAAAACTTGAAAGTCCAATTTGATCAGATTCTGAAATATCTCTTAAACCAAAGTTTAATTCAGAACCAGCCCATTTAAGACCAGCTATTCTCTCGTCACTAACTGGTTCGCCAATATTATAATCGCCATCACCATTTAAATCGCTATACCAACCTTGCGATGGAACTCCGTCACCTTCGCCATAATCTGCACCAGGATAATTTTCAGAATCTGGTCCGATACCGTCTATACCAATATCATCTTTTGTAGCATCCCAATCACCATCTTCATCACCAGAAAATCTTGGTTGAGGTGTACCATAAATTTCAGTAAATTTATCAATATCACTAATGCCGGTTTTTAACGGAACGTTAATACCATCAATGTAAGTACCAGCACTATTGTCTGGAGACTCATCTGTAATTCCATCATCATCATTATCTAATAAATCAATATTATTTGATGGGGATTCAAGAAATTTCCAACCAAAATAACCAGTTGGTCTTCCAGCAGCACCAGTGCCATCATCATCCCAAGAATAAACCATACTTCTTGCTCTTTGTGGAACACCGCTCAATTGAATAGATTGACCAAATGGATCAATAAAATCTGCTCTATCATCACCATAATCGGATGGTCCACCAACATGAGGATCACCATGCATACCAAAATATGCACCTTCAATTTTCTTTTCACTAGCATTTGTAATTTGGTAAACAAGAAACATAATGTCTTCTGCAAGAGAATTATTAAATTGTAATACTCTTACTTCCATATCCAAACCTAAACCACCAATATTAGAATTAGAGGGTGAAGGAGTATAATTAAATTCTCTGTCAGAAAAATCATCTACAACATAGTAAACTTCTTCATCAGGAGCAGATGCTTGATCACCAAGAAATGCTGGCCAAACATATTTGCCTATTTCAGGATTATACCATTTATCAGGCCACGAGTCAGGTTTACCATCGCCATCTGTATCGGCAATACCAAGACGAGCAATTTCATTCTGTCCTTCTGTAGTATCAACATAACCAGCTTTTGGCAACCAACCCCACTTGAGAGAACCACCAATATTATAATCTCCTTGTCCCGTTAATACAAAAGAATCAGAAACAATATTTAATGTTGATCCATCGTTACCAACAACTGGAGCAGCTGCAAGTGGACCAAATTCAAATCCATAACCTAAACCATTCCAAACTAAATCTGCAATGTTACCTAGTGTATTAGGTTTACAAATTGAAGCGTAGTTATAAAGAATAGTTGTAATTTTATTTCCATTAATTATGGAACTCTTAATATGCTTTGTTTCACCATTAACCTTAAAGAATTTTGGTGAATACATATCTCCTAACACTCTCTGGGCATCCTCTTCAGACATCTCCTTATAAATAGGATATCCATTCTCATCAATTCTTTGTGCATAAGATTGCACAGAAAGGAAGAGAGTTAATGCTAGGAATAGGAATATTTTTGTTTTCATTTTCATATTTATTTATCCTGTAATTATTCTCAATTAAAGTTAAGTGAAAAACCTAGTCGTACTTCTCTAGGGCGATTAACTCTTTCTGGTCTTCCAGAATAGTAGTTGTCTATTTCACTTATATCAAATAAACCGGCATCTCCTCTTTCCATTCTATCTTTGATACTATTAAACTGAGTAGGATTTGTAGTTTCTTCAATTGTACTAAGTGCTCTACCAGTACTTTCATATACTGTAAGTTCGTTTTGTGTATCAAGCACATTGCTTACCCATAAGAAAACTGACCAATCAAAATCACCCATTTTAAAGAATTTCTCAAACTTGAAATCAAGATTATGCTGTAATGGTTTCACGCCTGAACGTTGTTCAAATGTAATAGGAACAATACTTGGAGGATAAGCTGGAGTATATGGAGTACCAGATTGTATATTATAAATCACGCCTAAAGTCCAGTTCTCATAATCGTATAAACCAAAAGTAATATTTACGACATTGCTTCTATCAAAACTTAGAGGCACTAAATAAGTTTCTGTTTGTGCTCCTGAAGCTTCACTAAAAAATAGTTGCTCAGATGGTTCTGTTCTATTACCTTCAGCAATTTGGTATGTATAATCTAAAGAACCATAGAACATATCTTCTTTGTTTCTTCTTCTCTCTAATCTTACCGAAACACCACGCACATTAGAATAAGCTAAATTTGTAAGCACCTCATATTCTCTACCAGTTTCTGTAAATACAGTTTGATAATAAATATAATCTCTTACATCTTTATAATAGCCAGTAATTTCTACTTTCAAATTATTTGTAAGCTGTTGTTGCAAGCCAAGTTCGTATTGAATAGAACGCTGCATTTCAACATTTGCATTACCAAATTTTGGAGTTGAACCAACATTTGTGACATAGAAATTATCATTTTCATAAAGTGATGATAAACTACCATTTTGGAAGAAATGCCCATAAGAAAATCTAATCACAGATTCTGCAGTAATTGGATATGAAACAGATACTCTAGGAGATAAATAATGTTTAGCTTCAGTCTCTGCCATATTTCTATACATAGTTCCAGATTGTAAATCTTCTAAGTCTGCAGACAAATCAGTATTGTAAGTTGATTTTGCATCAAAATATTCATATCGTAAGCCAACATTTAGAATAAAGCTGTTTGCTAATTCCATTTTATCAACAAAATAAAGAGCAGCATCAACAGGTTCTTTCACATAATTTTTTGCATTAGGGTCTCTCTCATCAACACCAAATCTCATCAAATCTCCACTTCCATAAAGCAAGTAATCATTTGATATTTTTTCATAAGTATCTGTTAAAATTAATACATTATAGTTTAGATAATCTAACTTATGTTGTCTTCCTTCAAAACCAAATTTAAGTTCATGCAACCCCATTTGAGCAACCATATCGCCCTTAAAGGTCATAGTTTCAGTTCTTCTATCAGTTCTCTCAAGGTCAGTTCCACCAGCTAAAAATCCAGTATTACCAATTCCTAACCGATATTGGGACGGTAAGTATCTGGGGTCATCAAAATCTTCATAAAGATGATACTGATAGGTGTTATAACCATACGATGCTTTCAAAGTATAAAACATATTTTGATTAACTGTATGTGTTAAATCTAACGTTTGAATTAAACCTTCTGAATAATTTGTTCCAACACCATCTGGATTAAACTTCCAAACTCTATCATAATTTTTCCAGTCACCTTTGTTATAAACACCTTCATAACGCAATTTAATTAAAGAGCTAATATTAAATATTAAATTACCTTGCAGGTTTAAACTTGTTGAAGGATTCATTTGAACATATGCACCATCACCAGTTGGTAAACTATCAGTTACGCTACCATATGGGTTAAACCAATATGCTTCACCTGCACTGCCTGATCTTTCATCCAAATTAGTTCCTTTTGCATCAGTTACCGAACTAAATGATTCACGACTTAAATAAGAATCAGTAGTGTTATATAATCTTGTTCCTTCATATAAACCATTATAGTTTTCATAAACTCCGGAAACAAAGAACTTTAAAGAATTAGAAACAATTGGTCCACCTAAAGTAGCCTCAAGTCTTCCACGGTTTAGTGGATTGATATCATCAATGTTTGGGAAAAGTTCAGTTCTGTTTGTAAGATAATCACCTGCGTATCCACGCAAACTAAATGTAAACTTATTGCCACCCTCGCGAGTAACATAATTTACAATACCAGAAAGAGCATTTCCGTATTCAGCACTAAATGTACCGCTAGAAACAGAAACCTCTTGAACAGCGTTTGTTGCAAGTCCAACTGATTTTTTATTATTGTAAGGATCATTAAGAGAAACACCATTAAGCGTGTATGAAGTTTCGTTACCAAAACCACCACGCATATGAATTGATCCATCATCGCCAACTGTAACACCAGACTGTAATTTAATAACATCGCTAATTTGGTCAACAGGTAATTCTTGAATTGTCTCTGCATTTATAGAAACTGTTGGATTTGTTAAATCTTGTCTAATAAGTGGGTCTCTCACGCCTTGAACAACAACAGCTTCCATTGTTATGGAACCGCTACTTAATTCAAATTCAAGTCGAGTAGTAAAATCGACATTAACGCGAACGTCTTTAATTGCTACTTTTTGAAATCCAACAACTGAAGCAGTAACTGTGTACAATCCTGGTGCAACATTAAGAATTGTGAAGTTACCATCAATATCAGTTGCGGCACCCATGTTTGTTCCATCAACAAAAACATTTGCAAACGGTAGGGTTTCGCCAGTTTCTTTGTCTTTAACAGTACCTGCAATCTTTCCAGCACTGCCAGCAAATAGCATTGAAGAAGCAAATATCGTTATAAAGAAAAGAAACAAAAGTAGATGTTTTTTCATAAAAAAAACCTCTCGAATAAGTTATATGGTAGTTAATAGTTTAATTATAATATCCTAAAATCCGAAGTGTTTAAGATACTATAACAAATTGTTTTTAGCAATTATATATAGTAATTATTTGTGAAAATATTCATGAATTTGAATAACTCCGTCTTATTTTCAGATTTTCTTAAGTAGAAGTGAGAAGTAAGAGGTTAGAGAAAAAAAGGGATAAATTGTCTATCCCTGAATAGTGT
>JAQICK010000286.1 GCA_027858595.1 Melioribacteraceae bacterium | reverse complement strand
GCACTATTGTTTGTCACTTAATTTTGTATAAAGCACACAACGACAAAAGATTAAATCCAAATAAATAACAATAACCAACTTTCAAAATAGAATAATATGGGTATATAATCATCACCTGTGAACGATGTTTTTAGAAAAAATTGTCATTGCGAACTCAACGTTTTTTGTTGAGTGTGGCAATCTGTTAAATTAATACTCTTTTACCTTCTATAGATTGCCACGTCGCAAAAAACTGCTCCTCGCAATGACTGAAATTGAGAAAAATATTTTTTAAAAATACGGGTGATTATTACATACCCCATTAGAATAAATTAATTGGAATTTTATAAGTTGGTGCTTAATTGTGGTTTGTCAATTTAATTTTTGTTTTTAATTGTTTTTCGCACCTTCTCTAATCCAAGTTTTTATTCCATCAACTTGATTTTTTGTTAATGGAAGAACAACCGAACCAATTGGAGGCATAAATTCAACACCAAGTCCTTCAATACGCCAAACTAATCTACTAGTTTCAACATTTCCAGGGTTAACAATTCCAGGAAAAACTACATTTGCCCAATTTGTTACACTATAGTCACCTGCACGTGTTCCGTCATCGTGACAGCCAGAGGTTGAACATTTTACATTCAAAACGGGTTGAATATATTCATTGTAACTAACGTCTTTATCTGGAATTACAATATTATCAAGATCGTTTGCTGTAAGTGTATCATCACATCCAATTAATACTATTATTAAAAGAAGAGATGTAATTAATAATTTAGGAATAATTTTGTTCATTTTTAATTTCATACTTATTTATTCAGTAATTTTAGAAATCAAATTTAATATATTATTTGTTTAAAATTATTGTTTTAGGAAAATTATGAAAAAATTCTTGCTTGCTTTAACATTACTTCAAATATTTAGTTCCATTTTAGTAGCTCAAGTAAATTTGCTCCGTTCTGGTCCTATGGTTGGATATTCAGAAATGAAAGAAGTTATATTGTGGGTGCAAACTTTTGATGAAGCAGATGTTAAAATTGAATATTGGGTGAAAGACAGTCTATCTGAAAAACAATTTACAGATGAAGTAACTACGGAAAAGTCCTCAGCATTTACAGCACATCTTGTTGCAGATATTGTAGAGCCTGGTTTAACGTATGAATATGAACTTTATATTAACGGTGAAGTAGTTGAACGCCCTTATCCATTAGAGTTTAAAACACAGGTATTATGGCAATATCGTACAGACCCCCCCAATTTTTCTTTTGCTTTTGGAAGTGGTTCATTTATTAATGAAGAAAAATATGATAGACCAAATCCTTACGGTGGCGATTACGAAATTTATGAAACCATTTTTAATGTGCATCCAGATTTTATGCTTTGGGGTGGAGATAATGTTTATTTACGAGACGCAGATTTTGATAGTTGGACTGGAATTTTGCACAGAAATAGTTTCCATCGTGAACAAGAATATTTGCAAGCACTTTTGGGGTCTATCCATCACTATGCAATTTGGGATGATCACGATTTTGGTCCAGATAATAGTGACAGAAGTTTTGTCCATAAAGAAAAAACACTTGCAGCATTTAAGTTGTTTTGGGCAAATCCTACTTATGGTATTAATGGAAAGCCTGGAACAACAACATATTTTGAGTGGGGAGATGCAGCTTTTTTCATGATGGATAATAGATATTACAGAACTCCAAATAATAGAAAAACTATTAAGCGTGAAATGTTTGGTGCTGAACAAGTTGAATGGTTAATTGATGCACTTGCAAAGAGTAAAGCTCCGTTCAAATTTATTGTTACTGGAAATGAATTCTTAACAGACAATGGTTATGAAGAGAACAATTTCAATTTTAATGATGAGAGAGAAAGAGTTTTATCCTTAATAAAAGAAGAGGGAATAGAAGGAGTGATTTTCCTAACTGGCGACAGACATTTTTCTGAGTTATCCAAAATGGAACGAGAGGGAACTTATCCACTTTACGATTTTACTATTTCACCCTTTACCTCTGGTGCTAATAGGCGTAAAATGGAAAAAAATAGTTATAGAGTTGAGGGAAGCTATATAGCAAAAAGAAATTTTGCTATATTTGAGTTTTCTGGTAAAAGAAAAAAAAGAGTTTTGAAATGTACAATTTACGATAAGGATGAAAATAAATTGTGGGATTATTCTATAAATGAAAATGATTTAAAAAGTATTAAGCCAAAAAAAGAGGATCACTAGTTTGTGTCAAAAAACCAAATATATCAATAAATCGATTTTTGAAGATTTGTTTAAGCTGTGCTCTGAGCACCCTAACCATTTTTTGTTAACATATGAAAAATAGACTCATAATATTACTCCTATTTTTTGCAACATCATTTTTTGCACAAGATGTTAATTTAGCAGAACTTGAAAAAATTCAATTTTCTGGAAATGACTTTTTCTCCGATGCTGAGTTATTAGATGTTGTAGCATTAAAAGAAACTCCTTGGGGTCTTTGGCAGTCGATAAACTCTGTGATTGGTATAGGGGAAAAGGCTGTTTATTTCGATTCTCTATCTCTAAATGACGAGATACTACGCTTAAAATCTTTTTATTTTAATTATGGGTTTTTTAACACTACAGTTAAATCTAAATACTCTATTGATACAACTGAAAATAAAGCAAGAGTTCAATTTCTTATTTCAGAGGGTAATTCGAGCAAATATAAGAATCTTGAAATTCTAGGTCTCGATTCTCTAAATAAATTAGAAAAGTGGAACATTAAAGAATTTTCAGAAACTGATACGACTGAAACTTATTCATACGAAAACGTTTCTATTATTAACGGAAATATTGCAAATTATTTAAAAGACAATGGATATATATTTGCTGATGTGGACAGTACACTAATTTATATAGATACTACAAGTAATAGCGTAGATACAAAAATATATTTTCATTTGGGCAAAAAATATAATATCTCAGATATTAAAATTGAAATGAGTGGTGATGGAAAAGATGAAGTTGAGGAAGAATTAATTTCTGAAATTGTAGGAATTGAGAGCGGTGAAACTTATAGTAAATATAATATTGAGTTGGGTCAAAGTCGTCTATATAAAACTAAACTTTTCAATATTGCGGTTATCACTAGTACAATAGAAGATACTGTTGGCATTAAAGTTCCATTGAAAATATCAACTGAAATAGGAAAATTGTACCAAGCCACACCTGAAGTGATTATGAATAACGAGGACAATAGATTTAACCTTGGTCTGGGTCTTGGATTTTCAAAAAGGAATTTTTTAGGCGATGCTAGGTCATTAACTCTTAATGCTTCAATAGCAGCACAAAATATTTTTGATTTTATTCAAAACATGTCTGTAACAAATACTGACGTAATTGGCTATGCCGATTTAAGACTTATACTAGGGCAACCATTTTTATTTGGTGAAAGCATCGATACTCGATATGAAGTGTATTCAACAATACAAAAGAGAGAAAATGAGTACAACACAATTGCACGAGGTTTTAAAGTCGGTCTAAATTTTGAACTACCACAATATGTTTATTTAACATCATTTGGAACTTCGTGGAATGTTGAAAATCTTCAAGTTCTATATCAAGAAGATTATCTTGAAACTATTTTTAATAAAGTACTTAGTCAAGATCCAGATTTTGATCCAGCTGAAGTAGATTCTGCAGCTGCTGCATTGGCAAAAAATATTTCAAAATCGACAAATAGTTTAAACACCCTATTCTCTTTTAGGTTTGGTGCAAATAAAACAAACGATTTTGTGTTCCCAACTAAAGGATATAAAACAGGTATTCTTATAGCTAATGCTAATTTATCACAATATCTATCTAGCCAAATATTAAATTATAATTTAAATAGTCCTCTATATTATAAGGTTCAAGTTGATTTTAGTTTGTTTCCATCCATCTATTATTCAAAAGAAGATGCTTTTGGAATAAAATTTAGGGCTGGAAATATTTATGTTTATGAAGGTTTAGAAACATCTGTGCCGTATAATCAGCGTTTCACAAGTGGAGGTAGTAACTCTGTTCGTGGGTCGCAGTCGCGCGAGTTGGTTCCAGAATTCAATGTTGTGGATTTAGATATTAATACTATTTCTCCTTCGGATTTAGAAGCTATATTTCTTGATCAAGCTACTCCTGGAGGATTATTCCAATTTGAAGGAACTATTGAGACAAGAAACAGATTGGTCGGAAATGTTGGCGTAGCATTATTTGTCGATTACGGAAATACGTGGAGCAATGCAAAGGCATTTCGGTTTGACGAAATTGCTGTTTCTGCCGGATTTGGATTTAGATACTATACGGATTTCATTCCTTTCCGAATAGATTTTGCTGTGAAATTGTACGACCCTAACTCAACAGTAAGTATAGGAAATAGATCATTTTGGAATGATTTATTTCAGATACATTTTGCAATTGGTGAGGCTTTTTAAGAAATTTGCAATTCCATTTTTTGTATCATGGGGCTATAGCTCAGTTGGGAGAGCGCTTGACTGGCAGTCAAGAGGTCAGCGGTTCGAACCCGCTTAGCTCCACAAAGAATAACCTTTTAACAAAGTTTTGCATAAATTAGTTAAAAGGTTATTCTTTAGATTTTGTAAATTTTCTATACTAATCCCCAGAATCCTTCAAAACTAAAAATCCCTTTTTGCAAGCTTCATATTTTTCAAAAGATTTTCATTATTTCGCAAAATTTTAATCTGAATGGTTTCGCCAGTTTTATAATTTTGTAAAACACCCTTAAGGGTTTCGTAATTATCAATATCAATATCATCAATTTTTCTAATTATATCACCTGGCTCTAGTTTTGCTTCATAGGCTGGAGATTTTGCAATTACTTCTGTAATTATAACTCCACGTGTATCTTGTAATTTATAATAGTTTGCAATTCCCTCGTCAATCGAATGGATACGTAAGCCTGTCCAGTAATCCCTTTCAAAAAATCCTTTATCTTTTAATTCGCCAACTACTTTGTTTAATTTATTAGAAGGTATTGCAAATCCCACACCAACATTACCGCTTGAGCCTTGAGCTGTCCAAATTAGAGTATTCATTCCAATAAGTTCACCCATGCTATTTACTAAAGGTCCACCAGAATTACCTTGATTAATTGAAGCATCTGTTTGAATCATATCAATGTAATATCTATTGTCAACGGGACTCAAATTCATTCCCGAAGCACTAATTACTCCAACCGTTACTGTGGGTTTATCTGAAACATCAAATAATCCAAAAGGGTTTCCCAATGCAACAACCCACTCACCAATTAAAATTTCATCCGAATTACCCAGAGGAATATAAGGTAAATCTGTAGCTTCAATTTTAAGAAGACAAATATCGGAAGTTAAATCAGTTCCAACTCGTTTAGCTTTGTAGTGTTCACCATTAGACAAAGTTACAGTAATCTCATCGGCAGTACCAGCAACATGATCGTTAGTAAGTATGTATCCATCTTGCGAAATAATTGCTCCTGAGCCTAATCCAGAAATCTCTTTGTTGTAAATCTGATTTCCAAAGAATTTTTGCCAAAACGGATGATTATTAAAAGGGGAGTTATATTTGTATTGTCTAACCTCTTTTACAAAAATTCCAACAACTGCTGGACTTACATTCTTAACAGTTTCGGTAATAATAGTATTGCGTGAATTATAAATGGATTGGTTTAGGTTTTCTTTGTTTTTTACATAAATAGTGTCAGCAGCAGTTAAATTAGTTGTACTGTCATTGTATTTCAATACATTGTTTTGCGTTATAAAGAAGAAAGCTGCCACAATAGTAGATGTAATTATGATATTTGATAGAATAATTTGGAATTTTGTCATTATCTTTCCTAAGTTGATTTTTTAATTCTTAAAGAATTAATTATTTAT
>JAQICK010000414.1 GCA_027858595.1 Melioribacteraceae bacterium | reverse complement strand
CTGTGATTTGTTCCACCACCCATTTTTACTGAATATTTATCGAGCATTCTATATGTTGGAAGTGTTTTACGTGTATCAAGAATTTGAGTGGATGTTCCTTCAATTGCTTTTACAAACTGATTAGTTATAGTTGCAACACCCGACATTCTTTGCAGAAAGTTCAATGCTGTTCTTTCTACTGTAAGTATTGCACGATACGAGCCAGAAAATTCCACAAGAATATCCCCATCCTTAATTTTATCTCCGTCATTAAATTTAACATTCCACTCAATATTATTATCCAGTTTTTTGAATGTTTTTTCAGCAATAAAAAGTCCGGCAATAACACCATCAGCCTTGGCTTTCATAAAAGCATTTACTTTTATATCATCAGCTATTAAATTATCTGTAGTTATATCACCATTTTTGATATCTTCATATAACGCTAAATCAATTAGATGTTCAACATCTTTTAAATCAATTTCTGTTTCTGTAATTGTTCTTTTCATAATTTAATTTATTTTTCCCAATTTAAATTCTTTGCCTTTCTGGTGAATTATTTCAATCTCGTATTCCAATAGGGAATCTGTAAAATCAGTTCTTTTATGTGCACCACGACTCTCCTCCCTTATCAAGGCAGCTTCAGTCATAATACGTGCAATTAACAAAATTGAATTTAGTTGGAAACTGTAAAATTCATACTCTTCAAATTTAGAATTTGATTTTATTTTATCCACTATTTTTTCAAATTTCTGTAAATCCTTATTATTTCTAATTATTCCAACATGCTCAAAAATCATTTTTGAAATTTTTACTTTTTCCTTAACAAATTCATCTTGTAATGAATTATTAATCTTGAAATTAAATATTTGGCGTGGAACTTCTCTTTCACTTCCTATACTGTTTTTAGCATGTTCAACTGCACGATTACTAAAAACCAAGCACTCTAATAGAGAATTACTTGCAAGTCTATTTGCACCATGTATTCCTGTGGATGCAACTTCTCCAGCAACGTAAAAACCTTTAATGTTTGTCTCACCGTTAAGTCCACTCTTCACACCTCCTATCATGTAGTGGGCTGCAGGGGCAACTGGAATTAAACTTGTTGCTATATCAAGATTGTTTTTTTTTAGCTCCAAGTTAATGTTGTGAAATCTCTTCCTAACTAAGGCAGCGTCGAGATGTGAAAGTGTTAAGTAAACTTTATTGTTTGGAATTTGCCACTGTTTATCAATTTCGTAAGCAACCAAATCGCGTGGTGCTAACTCAGCTTTCTCATGTTTTTCAACCATAAATCTTTGGTTAGCACTATTTATTAAATACGCACCTTCGCCACGCACTGCTTCACTAATTAGATAGGTATCATCTGTCGCTGTTACTAAAGAGGAAGGATGAAATTGGATAAATTCCATATTTGCAATTTCTGCACCAGCCTCGTATGCCAAATAAATTCCATCTCCAGTTGACGATTTAGGATTTGTGGTTCTGTTATATATTGCGGAAGCACCACCACTTGCGAGTATTGTGTTAACCGAAGAAAAACAAATTTCAGTTTCACTTAAATAATTATATCCAACAAAACCGTTGCACACTTTTTTATCAACCATAAGCTTAAACACAAATGTGTTTTCAAAAATTTCTATGTTTTTATTTTGTAAAACTTTCGAAGTTAGAAATTCTACAACTTTTTTACCTGTTACATCTCCATCAGCGTGAAGCACACGGTTATGCGAATGTGCACCTTCGAGTCCGAGTGAAATTTTTCCATTCACTTTATCAAACTCCATTCCCATTTCAATTAATTCTTTTACTCTTTTACTTCCATCGGAAACTAATATTTGCACAGCTTCTTTGTTGCAAAGCCCACCACCAGCAATTAGAGTATCGTTATAGTGACTTTCAATTGTATCATCTTCAGATATAACTGCGGCTATTCCGCCCTGTGCATAATACGAGCTACTAACATTAAGTTTCGATTTTGTTACAAGCCCAACCGAACCATATTTGGAGGCGTGTAAAGCAGTTGATAATCCAGCTAATCCACTGCCCAAAATTAAAAAATCATAATTTCTATTCTCCAATTTGGTTTCCTTTCGTTTCAATTTTATTAAATGCTTTCATAGATTCAGAATAAAATTTTTCAACTTTTAATTTGTCTTTTCTGCCACTTGCATCTTCAACTCCTGTATGCGAATCCACTCCAGCAGGTTTTACTTTAATTATTGCATCGTAAACATTATCTGTATTAAGTCCGCCAGCAAGAATTATTGGTTTCCTTGAATACTCAACTAGTTCACGACTTATTTCCCAATCGTGGGTTAATCCTGTTGCACCAGTAGCGCCTGTTTGTGGATTAAAAGTATCTGTAATAAATGCATCTACAAAACTACTTTGTTCATCAATTATGCTTTTTAATTCATCTACCGAATATTTTCCCGTAACCAAGCTTTTAATAATTACTAATTCTGGAAAATCATTTTTAAGTTTTTGTAATTCCAAAGTTTCAATTGAACCGTGAAGCTGAATTATAGAACATCCAAGTTCTTTGCAAAATTTTGTAATATCTTCAGCTACGTTTAAATATGTAATTAAAACTCCGTAGTTTGGAGGAGTTAAAGATTTTATGATTTTTCCAGCATTTTCTTCTGAAATATCCTCTTTATTTACCGGTAAACGGAGTGGAAAGCCTAAATAGTTAATTCCAGAATTAAGCAGCATTTCTGCTTCCGCTTTATCTAAAATTCCAGCAATTTGTATAAATTTATTGAATATAACCATAATTGTAGTCCATAATTGTAGTCCATAATTTAACATTTAAAAATAGTGTATAAATCTCTATAATTGAAACTAAATAACACTATTTGCATCTTAACTTTGAAATTAAAATGGAAAAAAATGGAAAAAAATGGAAACTTCAGAAATTACGGTATCATCAGTTGATGAATTTCAAGAATTTGTAAAAAATAATGGTGGTACTGTAACCTATTTTAGTACTCCAACCTGTAATGTTTGCAAAGTATTAAAACCTAAGCTTAAGGCAATGTTATCGGAACATTTTCCTGAAATGAAATTTGCATACGTGAACACAGTGGAAGCACAAGAAATGGCAGCTCAAAATCAAATATTTGCAGTTCCAACAATATTGTTTCATTTGGATGGAAAAGAGTTTATTCGTAAATCACGAAATGTTAATTTGAATGTTCTTGCTGAAGAATTAGAAAGACCTTACAAAATGATGTTTGGATAAATCAAACTTTTAAATATCAGACTCGTTTTAAGAGTCTGATATTTATGAATAACAAATTATATCTACCTACTTAAGCAATAGAAGTTTTTTAGTGCTTACAAAATCTTTTGCTCGCATAGAGTAAAAATAAATTCCACTGGATAAATTATTTGCATTAAATGTAACATTATACTTTCCAGTCTGTTGCACACTATTAACAAGCGTTGCCACCTCTCTACCCAGAATATCGTAAACCTTAAGAGAAACCAATACAGATTCTGGTATTTGATAAGTAATTTTGGTTGTTGGGTTAAACGGATTAGGATAATTCTGGCTGAGTTCAAAATTATGAATTACCAAACTATTATCGCTTTCATTAACATCAACAGTTACAGGCTCTGTTCCAAAATAGTAAACAACTGCTTCGTAGCCATCAAGAGTATCAAGTGAAATAGTATTATCTCCTTGAAAGATTTCTAAATATTCACCAGTAAACAGATTTGTCAAATAGTATGTACTTATTCCATCATTAGGCAACTCATTTCTATTTAAGAATATATCTCTCACTTCCGAATTACTATCAAAGTTTGCATAAGTTAACAGAAGATTATCACCACTTTCTGATGTATAAGTATATCTTTTTTCTGGATAAGAATTTGTAACTCTTTCAATTGTTGGATTTGTTAAGTACGAATTTCTTATTTTAACCAACGATTTAAAATATGGTCTAACATTATCCGGATCGCTCCAATCGATAACACCTCTGTTTGTAAGCTCGCCAACTTCTCCACCAGAATAAATTAAAGGTACTCCATTAGCAGTCATTAAAATAGTGTGCATTAATTTGGATCTTTGAGTATCGTGCGAAGATGCAACACGAACTTCATCATGGTTTTCAACAAATCTAAATGGTCTCGCATTAGCTGGATACAGTTTACGTAGTTCTGCATCTAGAGCATCAATTGTACCAGTACCACTAGTTGCATTAATAATCTTATTTCTTAAATCCCAATCATTAGCAGAATCAAATCTATTGTCATAATATACATTTTCAGAAGATGATGCTTCTGCCTCTAAAAACAACTCAGGTTTTATATTGTGCAGAGTGTTTCTCCACTCTTGCCAAAAATCTGTATTTCTTTGTTCAACGCCCCAAGCAACATCGCATCTGTAACCATCAATATCAAATTCATCAACCCAATAGAGTGCTGCTTTTATAAAATAATTACGAACATCTTTATTATTATGATTTAGGTTTGGAAGACTTGCCCAATCGAAAAAATATTCATAGTTGGAATTACCGGCTTCACCATCCCAAAGATAAAAATCAGCCCAAGGTGAGTTTTCTCCAAACTCTAAAACGTTTTGCATAAACCGATGCTGGATTGAAGTATGATTCACCACAAAATCTACTACAACTTTAATTCCTTCATTATGAAGTGCATCTACTAAATTTCTAAAATCTGCTGCATCGCCAAAATCTTCTTCAAAACCGAAGTAGTCTGTTATTTCATAGCCGTGTATTGTAGGGCCGGTATAGATAGGCATAAACCAAATTGCATTAATACCTAAATCTAACATTTCTGGAATTTTATTTTTAATGCCTTCAAAATCTCCTGTGGAACTATATGATCTTGGGTATATTTCGTAAAATATTGCCTCTTCAATCCATGAAGCGTGATCATTGTTTTGAGCAAAAAAGACAGAATCTGTAGTTGCAAAAATTAATTTTCTGGCTTTTGTGTTTCTACCTTGAGAATCTCTTGCTAAAACATCTATATAATATTCCCCTTCCTCAGCAGGTATAGTAAACTGAATTGTCTTATCTGAAGATGAACTAAAAAGATTTGCTGGATTATTTTCATCATCAATCCAGGTGTAATTAAAACTTAATGAATCAGGCGAAAAAGCTTCAGCTGTTAGTGTTACAGACCTTCCAGCAAGAAGACCCAGTATTGTAACATTCGGTTCATGATTTTTTTCGTATGTGAGAACTAGATTTTTTGATGTTGATTCAAATCCTAGCCCATCAGTTGCTTTTACAAAAATAGTATTATCACCTTCATTTAAAACTACAGGAATATTAAAATTGCCATTTATCACATTTTCTTCCGTTTCTACACCGTTAAAAGAAAAAGTAATTTTAGAAATATTAACGTCACTAAGCTCACCTTTTACATTAACATCAGAATACCAATAAGCAACCGACGGAGTAAAGAAATTTATTGCAGGCCCATAAGTAGCCAAACTGTCTGAAATATCGCTAGCTGTAAAAGTTTTTTTTCCTCTACCAAATCCATTAAGTGATGTGAATCTTGGGGCCATTTTATCACCAGCTGGTATATAGTTAGAGAAAACTATATCTTGCCAAAAACCACTACGGAAAAATGCGGCATCGTAAATATCGGGATCTTCAGTTCTATCACTTCCTCCTTCGAGAGAGGTAACTTCAAATCCATTTCCACTCATATCTTCATTGGCTAAATAGGAAAAAATGTAAACATTTCTTTCTCTAGTCCAACTGCCAAGTAAGCTATCCATGTATGCAAGACTTATTGTAAACTCAAATTTGTTACTAACATCTGCGTCATTATTAATTTTTATTACATGGTTACTATAAACTGCGGGGTCAAGACTTTCCCAAAATCTATTCTCTTTAGCAGAGTTTTCAAATACATTTCCAGAAAACCCTATTGGAATAAATACACCTTCGTTCTGCCAATTTTCTGTTTTAATATCTAAAGCAAGCGGGTCTTGGGCAGAAGTCGAAACAGGATTTGTGATTAAAAGTCCAAGTCTTGTTCTATCAGAAATTTCTTTTAGTTGAACAGAAAAGAGTAACGAATCGTGTGATGAAACTTCATCAATTAATACTGAAGTAATATCACAACTTCCAGATGGAACACCAGTTGGATAAGTGTAAGGCTCATCATTTATTGCATCGGCATAATATAAGCCTGTTTCTCCTGTATAAATTCCGTAAGTAAAAGTCTCGGATGTTACCAAACCACTAGTATTCGTAAATTCTACACTTATCGAGTGAGTTCCTTCCCCATTTAATTCAACTGAAGAAGACACAAGATTGGTATCAGCATCAAAATTTGAAGATACTATCACATCATCAACTTTAACTACTATTGAGCTTTCATCAACCTCTGACAAAACTCCAGGTCTTAATAGTGCTTCAAAAGAAAATATTGCTGGATTATTATTAAAGGTTGTGCTTTCATTTGGAGTGATAAGTTTTATTGACGGAATTGAATCGATAACTACTGAAAACACATTATTATCTGTGGTAGCACTAAAATTTGGAATATCTGGGTCTTCAATCCATAATGAATTGTTCAATTTAAACTTATACTCGTAACTCCCCTCTTCAAGAAATGAAGTAACTTCCCACAATCCATCTTTAT
>JAQICK010000140.1 GCA_027858595.1 Melioribacteraceae bacterium | reverse complement strand
AGGAATAAAGTGGTAAATATTACTTGTTATTAAGTCTGCTTTTTCTTTTTGAATTAGCAATCTTTTAAGATTCTAATTGGCAAAGAGAAAATATTTTTAAGATGAAGTCTCATTTAATTTGAGTTTAGTTTTTAGTTCGTTATTTTACTATTCTAAATTTAGGAAATGCAATGTTTGAAAATATTTTGCTAAACGTTACATTATTGTTCACAATGATTAATCCACTAGCCGTGGTTCCTATCTTTATTTCTCTAACGGATTCTTTTTCCATGGCTGAAAGTAGAAGGGTTGCAATAAAAGCTAGTTTGGTTTCCTTTATTACTCTTACGCTTTTTGCTCTTTCCGGAAAGGTGGTTTTTGATTTTTTTGGAATTTCTGTTAATGGATTAAAAATTATTGGTGGAATTCTTTTCTTTATAATGGGCTACGAAATGTTAAGAGGAATAACTGTCCCGAAAAAAGTAGATACTGATTCTAATGCTAACTTTGGTGGAGAAGTTGCAATTACTCCGCTAGCGATTCCAATGATTACTGGGCCTGGCTCAATAACAATGGTAATTATTTTAATGCAAAGTGCCGATTCTGTTTTTAAGAAGGGAGAAATAATTACGGGAATTTTTATTGTAACAGTTTTGACGGCAATAATTTTAATTAGTGGAAGAAAATTAATGAGCTTTCTTGGCCCAAGTGGGAGTAAGGTAATGATGAGGTTAATGGGTTTAATAGTTATGTTAATGGCAGTAGAATTTTTCTTTGCAGGAATTACGCCGTATATTTATAAAATTGTTGAAGCAATGCCATAAACTAGTTTGATAGATTAATTTATTACTGTCATTCCCGCCTGTCACGTACTTTTTTACGGGGAATGTTTTTATCAGGAATCTCAGGAAAGATATTGTTTTTGCTAGAGAAAGCAAGAATCTTAATAATAAAATTACAATAACATGGTACTAAATGAATTTTAAGTATTTTAAAATATCTTTTCTTCTAACGGTCTCTCTATTGCTAATTACTTCTTGCACAGTTTTCTACAAACCTACCAATGAAAAAAATATCGAAGTTCCATCAAATTATAATTACAAAACAGGAGAGTTTGTGAATAAATACCCCAGCAAGGGAATGTCAGAATCTTTCTTTAAAGTTGGTTATAGATTTATGTTTGAAAATATAGAAAAACGAAAGCCAGACTTTGAAATTCCCTTTGTTGAAGTCAATGTAGATTCGTTTGCTAATAAAAATTCCGATGAATTATCAGTGATTTGGTTAGGGCACGCAACTACACTAATAAACATTGATGGAACGATAATACTAACCGACCCAATGTTTTCTGAGTGGGCATCGCCTGTTAGCTGGATTGGTCCAAAAAAATTTTTCGATTCACCAATTGAAATTGAAGAACTTCCAATCCTGGACGCTGTTCTTATATCCCACAACCACTTTGACCATTTGGATAAAGAATCCGTTCTTAGGTTAAATGGAATTACGAAAAAATTTATTGTTCCAACTGGAGTCGAAAAACATCTGCTAAATTGGGGAATATCTTCTGACAAAATTATTATTAAAAATTGGTGGGATACTTTTCAATTAAATGATGAAATAGAAATAATTACTACGCCGGCACATCATTTTTCTGGAAGAGGACTTTTTGACCGTAATAAAACTTTGTGGGCTTCGTTTATAATAAAGAGTAAAAACCATTCCATTTATTTCGGAGGTGATTCAGGTTTCTTCAATGTATATAAAGAGATTGGAGATAAACACGGACCTTTTGATATCACAATTCTTCCAATTGGTGCATACAGTAAAATGTGGGCGAGCATACATATGAATGCCGAAGAAGGAGTTCGTGCTCACATTGACTTAAAAGGGAATTTACTAATCCCAATCCATTGGGGAACGTTTAATTTATCATTGCATAGTTGGATTGAACCAGCCGAAGATCTAATTGAAGCATCAGAAAAGGAGAATGTAAATTTTACAATTCCTAAACCTGGTGAAGTTGTAAAAACCAAATCAAAAAATAATATTAAAAAATGGTGGATTAAAAATAAAGCAGAAGAAAACAATGGTGTAGTTTATGAATCGGAGTTTTCAAAATAAAAACATTGCAAACCTATTAGGTGTTGTCATTGCAATCCCGATTTATCGGGAGAAGCTCCGAGGGAGTCCCTTGGGGCAATCTTTAGTAGATTGCCACGTCGTCCAAAAATCGCTGTACCGAAGGTATCCCTTTGGCGGGCTTCTCGCAATGACTATATAAAAAGAAAACATTGAAATATTATCTGTAGGAAGACCTAAAGAATGAAAACTGAAAACAAAACAATCTCATACAACCCAGCAACTCGCGAGCAAATTGGAGAATCTCAACTCCATACTCTTGATGATTTATCTAGAATGATGAGTGAAAGCAAAGTTGCTCAAAAAGAATGGCAAAAATTATCAGTTAAACAGAGAGGAAAGCGAATATTAAAAATAAAAGATTATCTTGTAGATAATTTGGATTCGTTGTCAAAAACTATCTCGGATGATAATGGAAAGGTAAGATTTGATGCCCTTGCCACAGAAGTATTTCCAGCAGTTATGGCTACTAAATATTATGTAAAAAATGCTCCCAAGTTTTTAAAGGAAAAGAAAATTTCTGCATCTTCAATTGTGCTAGCTAATAAACGCTCGAGAATAAGGTTCGAACCTATGGGAGTTGTTGGTATTATCTCACCTTGGAACTATCCATTTGCAATTCCTTATTCCGAAGTCATTATGGCTCTACTTGCTGGCAATGGAGTTATTCTAAAAACTGCAACTGAAACTCTAATGGTCGGCACAGCTTTACGTGACGCAATAAATAGTGCAGATTTACCAAAAGGACTTTTCCAGTTTATTAATATTCCCGGACGTATTGCTGGAGATGGGTTTTTGAAATCTGGAATTGATAAATTGTTTTTTACTGGCTCCGTTCCAGTTGGAAAATTATTAATGAAGCAAGCTGCGGATACTTTAACTCCAGTCTCTTTAGAGTTAGGTGGAAATGATTCTATGCTCGTCTGTGAAGATGCAGATCTTGATAGAGCTGTAAATGGTGCAGTCTGGGCAGGGCTTTCTAATGCTGGACAAAGTTGTGGTGGTGTTGAACGTATTTATATTCACCAAAATATATACACCCAATTTATGAATTTGCTCAAAATCAAAGTAGAGTCTCTCCGAATTGGAACACCGTCCGAATTTAACACAGATGTTGGCGTTATGACAACTGAGAAACAAGTAAATGCAGTAAAACTCCATTTAGATGATGCACTTAAAAATGGGGCAATCCTTTTTGCAGAATCAAAAGTAGAGGATAATTCCACAAATATTTTTACACCCAAAGTTGTTACAAATGTTAATCACAATATGCTGATGATGAAAGAAGAAACATTTGGACCGTTACTTGGAGTAATGAAAGTAGATAATATGAACGAGGCAATTGATTTAGCTAATGATTCATTTCTTGGGCTTACTGGTTCAGTTTGGTCAAAGAATCATAAAAGAGCGATGCAACTTGCGAGCAAAATTAAGGCAGGGACAATAACAATTAACGATCATCTTATGAGTCACGGACTTGCTGAAACTTCGTGGGGTGGATTTAAAGAATCTGGAGTTGGACGTACACACGGAGAACTCGGGTTTATGGAAATGGTTCAACCTCAGACTATTGTTAACGATATTCTTCCTGGTGTGAAAAAGAACATTTGGTGGCATCCATACAGCAAAGATTTGTATGAAGGATTAAAATCAATCATCTATCTTTTCTATGGAAATAGTTTTACTCAGAAAACGAAAAATTTGCTAAAGCCATTACCAGTAATTCCAAGAATATTTAGAAAATAAATAGGTTTAACTAGTATTAATATAAAT
>JAQICK010000135.1 GCA_027858595.1 Melioribacteraceae bacterium | reverse complement strand
TCTTTACAGTTGCATGTGGACAAGATGTGAAAAATGTTGATCTTAAAACTTTTGATGATAGTGTAAGTTATGCAATTGGAGCAGATATCGCTCGTAATTTTGCAACACAAAAAATGGATATAAATGGCGACGCTTTTGTAAATGGTTTTATGAATGTTACTTCTAAAGGCGATGTGAAAATTTCTGAAGATGAAGCTCTAAAAATTCTTACAAAATACAAACAAATTATGACTGCTAAAATTCAAGCAAAAGAAAATGCAGCTTCAGTCGACAACCTAAAAAAGGGTGAAGAATTTTTGACAGCTAACAAAACAAAAGACGGTGTAAAAGTAACAGCAAGTGGATTACAATATAAAGTAATCAATCTTGGAACTGGAGCAAAACCTCTTTCAACTGATAAAGTAAAAGTTCACTACAAAGGTACTTTGCTTGATGGAACTGAATTTGATTCATCGTACAAACGAGGAACACCTGCAGAATTTCCACTTGCTAATGTTATACCTGGTTGGACAGAAGGGATACAACTTATGCCAGTTGGTTCAAAGTACGAATTTTATATTCCTTCAGCATTAGATTATGGCGAAAAAGCTCCTCAAACAATTGGACCAAATCAAACTTTAATTTTTGAAGTTGAATTGTTAGAAATTGTAAAATAAATTGCTTTACTGTAGAGGACTTAAAATTTTGAGTCCTCTACAATTAAAATCACATCTCAAATAAATTATTTTCTTTATTCACATCTGGAATAAGTTCACTTCCTAATTTAACAGTTTTAATTTTTTTAGAAATTCCAAAATTAATATCAACTTTTGTGCGACCTTTTAATTGTGAAGCAGATGTAGATACAACTTTAGTTTCTCCATCTTCAAACAGAATAGTTAATTCTATTCTTGTTGGTAAATTTCCAACCATAGATACAGTAGCCGTAGCACTATTTTCATTTACAGTTACATTTTCAAGTGCTAAATCAGGATATCCTAAATCAAAAAACCAAGGATTCCAAAACCACGAAAGGTCTTCTCCTGCTACATCATTAAATGTGAAAAAGAAATCTGTTCCAATTGGATGTTTCTCATGCCAACGATTCATGTACTCACGTAAGGCTCTATGAAATAATTCATCTCCCAATAAATGGCGAAGTTCTTCGTAAGCAATAGCTGGACGGTTATAAAAGTTATTACGCGATTCGCCATGTGTCATCATATAACTTGGATAAATCATAGGAATATCTTTTGTCTTTCCAGCTACTTTTTCATAACTAGCTACTCTTCTTTCTTGATATTTATTTGTTGAATCAAATTTATTTACAATCGCTCTAGGAAAAAAGGTAGCCCAGCCTTCATCCATCCAAGCAGAACGTCTTTCGTTTGTTCCCATATAAAAAGGCAAATAACTATGAGCTATTTCGTGAAAAATTAATCCAACACTACTGCCAAGGCTTTTTGGGGCACCGTTATTTTGTATCATCGGAAATTCCATGCCACCGCCTTTTTTCTTGTTTGTAAATGCGGTAGTATGCGACCACGGATAAGGAATTCCAGGTGAAACTTCAGACATATACTTAATTGTTTCGTGGGCATAAAATGCAGCATTTTTATTTTGTTCAATACTATCAGGATAAACGGCAGCGGTTAATACTCTACGCCCAGGCTCAACTTCCACACTTGAAGCATCCCAATTATAATTATTACTTACAGCCCAAGCGACATCAGGAACTTTGTTTGCCACGAAATTCCAAATGTTTTTGCCACTATCATTATTGATAGTTACGCTATTGTTTGCATAATCCTCTGGAGTAATTATTCGTATTGTTTTGTCTGACTTTTTGGCTTCTTCAAATCTTTCAATAATATTAGAATGGAAAACAGTTTTAAAGTTTTGTAAATCACCTGTTGACCAAATAACATAATCTGTTGGTACTTTATAATTGATATTGTAATTATTAAAGTCATTATAAAATTCTGCTGTGCCTGAGTATTGCAGAACATCCCATCCATAAACGTCATCATATACTGATATTTGTGGATACCAATAGCCAACAAAATAATCACCTTCGTAATTACCCATTCTTATTGCTCTTTCGGGGAATAAAAATTCCCATTTAATTTCTAATTCAACTTCACCGTTAGAATATAATTTGTTCGGAAGGTTTAAGGTCATATTTGTTCCTGAAACATTTACATCTTTCGAATTTAAATCTATGGTTTTGCCTAACACATTTATTGAAAGAACTTCGATTCCTTTGCCTAAATATTTTTCAGGCATGTTCCAATCTCTTATAGAGCCAGGCTTCAATATGTTTTGATAGAGTCTAATTACAAGATTGCTAAGAGAATCGGGGCTTTGATTAAAGTATTTTATTTTTGCAGAGCCAACTAACAAGCCACTATCAGGAAATAATTCCACGTCAATATTATAGTCGGTATGATTGACCCAATAGCTATCACTTACAGTTCCATCATAAGTGCGAGTTCCGTTTTCATAAGCTTCAAGAACATCAAGAGGAATAAAGAGATTTGAGTTTTGTGAAAAAATATTTGATGAAATTGCAAGTAAAACTAAAAGAATAATGCGTGTCATACTATCCGCCATAATTGGAAAAAACAATTTGAAAAGATAAAATGTTTTAAGGGGAATTCAAACTGAATATTTTGCTTGGAATTATTTGATAATTTTAAGATTTAATTGGAACTACTGTAAATTAGTGGGATGTCATTTCTTCCAAGGGAATTCCTATGGAAGAATACCGATTCTTCGGAGAGAAGTCTTTTGAATTTCACGAGATTTCCTCCTCGCAAAAAATACTCAGTAGAAATGACAATGCAGGATGAAGAAATTATAGAAACTACTTTGAGTGTCTCTTTCTTAGAACATCACTAATTTCATTTAATGAAATATTCTTTTCAGCAAGTAGCACTAGCAAGTGATAAAGCAAATCAGAAGTTTCCTCTTTTAACAATTCAATATTATTATCCATTGCTTCAATTACTACTTCTGTTGCTTCTTCACCAACTTTTTGTGCAATTTTATTTATCCCTTTTTTGAAAAGAGAAGCTGTGTAGGAATTATCCGATGGATTATTTTTTCGCTCTGAAATTATTTCTTCAAGTTGATATAAAAAATCATCGTTCGATTTAATTGTTTCGTTAAAACAAGTGTTGCTTCCTGTGTGGCATGTGGGTCCAATGGGTTCTGCTTTAATCAAAATTGTATCTTGATCGCAATCAATTAAAATGTCTTTTACAATTAAGAAGTTACCAGAAGATTCTCCTTTTGTCCAAAGTCTTTTTTTTGAACGACTGAAGAAGGTTGCTTTCCCTAGTTCGCTGGTCTTTTGCAACGCTTCGTCATTCATGTATCCTAGCATTAACACACGGTTTGTTTCATAATGCTGGATAATTGTTGGAACTAATCCATCCCCTTTTTCAAAATCTATATTGCTAAAGTCTGTTGTTTGTATCATAATCTCACCGGAATATTTTTGCTAATTAAATAATTTTTTAATTCTGGAATTCCAATTTCACCAAAGTGAAAAATACTTGCAGCCAGTGCAGCGTCGGCCTTCCCTTTCCCAAATACATCTACAAAGTGTTCCATATTTCCTGCACCACCTGAGGCCACAACGGGAACTGGAAGCAACTCCGAAAGTTGTTTCGTAATATCAAGAGCAAATCCTTTTTTTGTCCCATCGTGATCCATTGATGTTAAGAGTATTTCACCAACCCCACGTTGCACTGCCTCTGTTACCCACGGGATTAATTCCCAACTGGTTTCAATTCTTCCACCATTTGTAAATATTTTTTGAATTCCATTAACAAGTTTTGTGTCAACAGATAGAACCACACACTGGCTTCCAAATTGGTTTGCAATTTTATCAATCAATTCTGGATTGTTCACAGCAGAAGAATTAACGGTTATTTTATCTGCACCAGAACCAAGAAGTTCATTCACCGAATCGACCTGAGTAATTCCGCCACCAACTGTAAAAGGGATATTTATTTCACGAGCAATTCTTCTAACTAACTCAGCTAAAGTTTTGCGTCGCTCAACAGTGGCGGTAATATCAAGGAAAACTAATTCATCGGCTCCAAGTTCAGCATACTTTACGCCTAATTCTACCGGGTCTCCAGCATCTCGTAAATCGATAAAATTAATCCCTTTAACAGTCTTGCCATCTTTAATGTCGAGGCAGGGAATTATTCTTTTTGTTAACATAAAAATCTCTTTAATTCTTCAAGTTTAATTCTACCTTCGTAAATTGCTTTGCCTATAATTACGCCTTCGATATTTTGTTCGTTCAATTTATCCACATCTTCTATTTTGGATACTCCACCACTTGCAACTAATTCTATTTTTGGAATTTCTGCTTTAATGTTTTTATATAAGTCAAATGCTGGTCCAGTTAGAACTCCATCTCGCGAAATATCTGTAACAATTGTTGATTTAATTCCTAAAGCCCAATACCCTCTTATATAATCTATCAACTCCAATTCTGTTGTAACTTCCCAAGCATTGATTGAGACTTTACCATTTATGGTATCAGCACCAAGTATAATTTTGTCTCCATACTTATCGAGCCAAGCAGTAACGGTCTCTTTTTCTTTTACCGCAATACTACCAGCAGTAATCTTGGAAGCTCCGCTCTCAAATGCAATTCGCAAATCCTCTTTCGAACGTATGCCGCCACCAAAATCTATTATTAGATTTGTCTCCTTTGAAATTGACTCCAACACATTCCAATTAATAATTTGTTTTGCTTTTGCTCCATCTAAATCCACAAGATGTACATGCTTTATTCCGATAGCTTCAAACTCTTTAGCCACTTCTATAGGATTTTCATTATAAATTATTTTTTGAGAATAATCTCCTTTTGTAAGTCGAACGCACTTACCGTCAATAATATCAATTGCTGGAATTATCTTTATCATATTAACTCAATAAAATTTTTAAGAATTTCTTCTCCAATTTTTCCACTCTTTTCTGGATGAAACTGGAGTGCGTAAAAATTATCTTTTTTTAATGCAGAACTGAATGTTTCTATGTAATTTGTCTCGGCTATAGTAAACTCGCTCAATTCTGCAAAATAACTATGAACGAAATACACGAAGGAATTGTTAACAACATTATCGAACAGCTTGCTATCACTGAATTTAATTGAGTTCCAACCCATGTGAGGAACTTTTTCTTTAGGCGGAAATCGTTTTACATTTTCGTCAAAAACTGACAAACATTTGGTGTTCCCCTCTTCCGAGTATTTACACAACAATTGCAATCCCAAGCAAACACCAAGAAATGGTTGTTTCAATTCTGGAATTAGTTTATCCAATTTTGTTTCTTTCAAATATTCCATAGCACTGCTTGCTTCACCAACTCCAGGAAAGATAACTTTATCAGCAGATCTAATCTCGTCTAAATCACTTGTTATTACTGTGTCATAACCCAATCGCTTAAGAGCAGAAGAAACAGAGTAAACATTTCCAGCGTTGTATTTTATTATTACTATTTTCATAAGTCTTACTTTGTGTTTCAATTTGTCATTCCCACAACTTGTCCCTTTCTCTTTGCGGGATATTTCTTGTGGAGATCTCTCAATAAGAATAAAATTCCCGATAATAACATTCGGAAATGACAGTTTATTTGTTTATTAAATTATTCCCTTTGTGCTAGGCACATCAGGGTTTGTTGAACTTTTGCTCACTGCTTGTTTAATTGAACGCCCAAGAGCTTTAAAGATTGCTTCAATTTTGTGATGCTCGTTTTCTCCTTTAGCTTTAATATATAGGTTGCACTTTGAAGCATCCGAAAAAGACTTAAAGAAGTGATAAAACATTTCTGTTGGCATATCACCAACAAACTCACGTTTAAATTTTGTTTTCCATTGAATCCAACTTCGCCCAGAAAAATCAAGTGCTACAGATGCAATCACATCATCCATTGGGAGCATAAATCCATAACGCTCAATTTGTTTTTTATCTCCGAGAGCTTTAAGAAAAGCTTCGCCAAGTGCTATTGCAGTATCTTCAACCGTGTGGTGTTCATCAACTTCTAAATCACCTTTCACATCAATGCTTAAATCACAAAGTGAGTGTTGAGAAAGTTGAGCAAGCATGTGATCAAAAAAATTTAATCCAGTTTTGATTGAGTGCTTTCCGTTCCCATCGAGATTCAATTCAATTTTAATTTCTGTTTCTTTCGTCTTTCGTTCAATAGTTGCAGACCGATTATCATTTTTTAATTCTTCAAATATGTCATCCCAATCAAGTGTTGTAAGTGCTGCCACATCACTTGTTTCAGAATTAATAAAGATTGATTTAGTTCCTAAGTTAGTTGCCAACTGTATGTCAGAAATTCTATCCCCAATTACATAGCTGTTGGCTAAATCATAAACTCCATCAATATATTTTTGGAGTAATGCTAAACCAGGCTTACGTGTAGGCAAATTATCTTCTTGAAATGATTTGTCAATAACTATATCGGAGAACTCAACACCTTCATTTTTTAAGGTTGTTAACATTTTATTATGGGCTGGCAAGAATGTTTCCTCTGGAAATGAATCCGTCCCTAATCCATCTTGGTTTGTAACCATAACTAGTTCGTAATCAAGCTCGGATGAAATCTTCCGTAAAGTTGAAATTGCCTTTGGATAAAATTCCAACTTTTCAAGCGAATCAATTTGCTCATCTTCTGGTTCAATTATTATCGTCCCATCTCTATCTATAAACAAAACCTTTTTCACTCTATTCTCCATACTTTGAAAGTATATCTATTAGTCTTATATTTTCTTCTTCTGTCCCAACGGTAAATCTTAAACATTCATTACAGTGAATCATATTAGAACGATTACGCACAATAATTTTATTGTTGAGCAAATAATTATAAATCTCATTTGCATTTTTAACGTTTGCCAAAATAAAATTTGAATCTGACGGAAAGAGTTTTTCAACAAAAGCTAGCTTAGATAATTCCTTTGTGAGTTTATCTCTTTCTGAAATAATCTTTTTAACAACAATGTCTTTTTTAATTTTGCATTCAAGAGCATCAATTATAATTTGTTGGCTCACTCCGTTAACATTATAAGGATATTTTATTTTATTCAAAACTGAAATTATTTGTTCGTCAGTAAACGCCATCCCAACGCGGATGTTTGCTAAACCCCAAGCTTTAGAAAATGTTTGCAACACTACAAGGTTATGGAAATTACTTAATTCATTAATCCAGCTTTCTTCATCGGAAAAGTCAATATAAGCTTCATCTATTACAACTATTCCGCCAAATGATTTTAATATTAAATTGATTGATTTTTTATCTAGTAAATTTCCGCTTGGATTATTGGGAGAACAAACAAAGATAATTTTAGTATTCTCATTTAGCTGTGCCATTACGTCATTCGTCATAATTTGAAATTCTTTACTTAAAGGAACTTCAATAATTTTTATGTCGTTGATGTCCGCTGCAACTTGATACATTCCATAAGTTGGAGGCATAATCAAAATTGAATCTTTGCCTGGTTCGCAAAATGCACGTATTAATAGGTCAATTGCTTCATCACTACCGTTGCCAATAAATATATTTTCAGAATTAGTCTTTTTTATTTTTGATAATATATTTTTAATCTCACTTTGGTGTGGGTCAGGATAGCGGTTTAGATTCCCTTCTGGAATTGAACCAAATGAATTTTCATTGGCGTCCAAAAATATTCCAATGTTACCTGTGTATTCATCACGAGCGGATGAATATGGCTTTAAGTTTCTAATGTTTTTGCGAAGTAAATTATCAAGATTAATCACGATTCTTCTCACTCCTTATTGTAACAGCTAATTTGTGAGCATCTAAGCCTTCCGTCACTGCCATTGTTTCAACAGCAGATGCAATTTTGCTTAATCCATTTTTTGTTAATTTCTGAAAAGTAATCTTTTTCATAAAACTATACAACGAAACCCCGCTGTATGCTGATGCAAATCCATTTGTTGGAAGTGTGTGGTTTGTTCCAGAAGCATAATCACCTGCAGATTCTGGGGAATAATTTCCAAGGAAAACAGAACCAGCATTTATTACATTTTCTGCAAGAATCTCGGAATTTTCAACAGATAATATTAAATGCTCTGGAGCATATTGATTTGAAATATCTATAGCCTCGTTCAAATTTCTCACCAATATCATAGCACTTTTTTGCAGCGATTTTTCTACTATTTCTATACGTGATAATTGTCTCTTGAAATTATCAATTTCTGAAATCACAGATTCTATTAGTTGTTCGCTTGTTGAAAGCAAAACAACTTGACTATCAGCACCATGCTCAGCCTGCGAAAGCAAATCGGATGCAACAAACTTTGGGTTTGCAGAATCATCAGCAATAACAAGCACTTCCGAGGGTCCAGCAGGCATGTCAATAGCAACACCGAAAGAATTTATAATTTGTTTTGCAGTAGTTACCCATTGGTTGCCAGGTCCAAAAATTTTATCAACTTTTGGAATTGTCTCTGTTCCAAAAGCCATTGCAGCAATTGCTTGTGCGCCACCAACTTTGAATATCTTGTTAATTCCTAACAATTGTGCTACATACAAAATTGAATCAGCAATTTTACCATCTTTCTGAGGTGGAGTGCAAATCACAATTTCTCTACATCCGGCAATGGTTGCTGGAATACCGAGCATAAGTAAAGTTGAAAATAAAGGAGAAGTCCCACCTGGAATGTATAGACCTACTTTTTCAATCGGAACACTTTTTCGCCAGCATGTAATGCCTTCGTCAATTTCTATTTTTTGAGAATCAACTTCTTGTGCTTTGTGAAATTTAAATATATTTGCTCGTGCAATATTTATTGCTGATTCTAATTTGTCGCTAATTTTTTTTTCAAGTCCATCAAATTCTGTTTCAGTTATAACAAGTTTATTTAGCCTTACGCTATCAAATTGTTGGGAGAACTCGTGAAGTGCTTTATCTCCGTTAGTTTTCACAGAGTTAATAATTGAAAGAACTTTTTCACGAATCACTTGGCTTTCAATTTCAGGACGCCTTAATAATTCTTTGGCCTCTTCAATTTTGGGATATTTATATGTTTTCATTTTCATTTGATTTTGATGCTATAAAAATATATTTATTTAGTAATTAATCTTTGCTACATCGGAGATTCCCACTAAAAACATGTGGGAACGACAATTAATTTTAAGCAATAATTTTTTCTATTGGTAACACAAGAATTCCTTCAGCACCAGCACTTTTTAGATTTTCAATTTTCCCCCAAAAGTCATCTTCACTAATTACTGTGTGAACTGAACTCCAACCCTCCATGGCTAACGGCATTACTGTTGGACTTTTAACTCCAGGCAGTAAATCTATAATCTTATCCAACGCATTATTTGGGGCATTCAATAAAATATATTTGTTATCCTTTGCTTTGTTAACTGCACGAGTTCTAAAAAGAATTTGCTGCAATAATTCTTTCTTTTTATCAGAAAGATTTTTATTTGCAACAAGAACCGCTTCCGATTTTAGAACAGTTTCAACTTCCTTTAATCCGTTGCTTTTAAGAGTGCTACCTGTGCTAACAATATCAAATATTGCATCGGCTAAATTAATGTTTGGGGTAATTTCAACAGAGCCGCTAATATAGTGAACATTTGCTGTAACATTGTTTTCGGTTAAATAGTTTTTAAGAATTTTTGGATAAGTTGTTGCTATATTTTTTCCATCCAAATCTTTTACCGAAATAAATTCATTGTGCTTTGGAATTGCAATAGACATTCTACATTTCCCAAATCCCAACTTTTCTATTAAATCAAGATTTTTGCCTGATTCAAGAATTACGTTTTCTCCTACAATTCCAATATCGGCAACTCCATCCTGGACATACTCTGGAATATCATCATCACGAATGAATAATAGTTCCAAATCAAAGTTTTGTGCTTTAATTAATAATTGTTGTGAATAGTTGTCAATTCTAATTCCTGCAGCTTTTAGCAACTCTAGCGATTTATCAGCAAGTCGTCCTTTTTTTTGAATAGCTAATCTTAAAATATTCGATTCCATTTTTATCTCCTTTAAAACAAAAAACCCCGAAAATATCGGGGTTAAAAACTTATCTGTTCTGAATAATTATTTATATCTAACCCCGATTCATTATCATTTTGTGATGACGATGAATTAAATGAATATCTGATATGTTATTTAATTTTTTCATAATTTTCAATTTTGATGAACCAATTATAGATTTTTTAAAAATAGAAACCAAAGGCAAACAATTCCAAGATTAACTTTTTGAATATTTATGCAAAAACATCTTTGAATTTTGAATATTTATACGGTATTTGGCAAAATTATGTAATAATGTCCAACACGGTGTTGACACTTTATCTCTAACCTGATAAGTTTAGCACCATGATTATAAATCATATAAATATTATCATTTCTATTAGCTCTCACGAGTTACCAATTCGCCGTCGCCCCCGTCTGGGGTAATAATAATCTATTTATATATTTTAAATAGCACATACTAAGAAAACAAATTACAATTAAAAGGATTAAAAAATGATTTCTGTAGGAATCATCGGTGGTACTGGTTATACCGGAAAATATTTATTAGAGTTTATAAAAGAGCATGAAATGATTGCTGACTACGCTGTTTATGCAAATAAAAGTGCTGGCAGTAAATTGCTAGATATTTTTCCTGAACTACTTGGAGTTATTGAAGACCAAACAATTCAATCAGTTAGTGAACTTTCCTACAATCATGATTTCTACTTTGTTTCGCTACCTCACGGAGAATCTCTAAAATATATTCCAACTCTTTTGGATAAAGGAATAAAAGTAATTGATTTGGGTGGTGATTTTAGACTTGATAGTAAAGAGCTTTATAACGAATGGTATGGCTTTGACCATACATCAGCAAATTTACTTTCGCAAAAAGTATATGGCTTAGCCGATGTTGAAAACACATTAATTTCTAATTCTAAATTTATTGCAAATCCTGGATGTTATCCAACATCAATTCAACTTGCACTAATTCCATTTATTAAAAATTACACTGACAGTATTATTTCAATTAGTTCAGCTTCGTATTCTGGTTCGAGCGGTGCTGGTAAATCAGCAAAAACTGAGTTGCTTCTTTCTGAACTTGATGGAAATATAAAAGCATACAATGTTAATAAACACAGACATCAACCTGAAATAGAACAAGAGTTGACAAAGGTTGGAATGAAATCTCCATTTGCATTTACAACTCATTTACTTCCAATTGCAAGAGGGATTTATTCAACTTCCACAATTCATTTAAAATCTGTAATTGCCGAAGATGAGATAAAAGAAAAATATTTAAGTGAATATGCAAATTCAATATTTGTTCGAATGAGAAATGTTCCCCCAGAATTAAAATGGGTAGTAAATACAAACTTCTGCGATATAAATATATCGGCTAAAAACAAAACAGCTGTAATTACTTCAACACTAGATAATTTAATCAAAGGTGCATCTGGACAAGCAATTCAAAATATGAATAAAATGTTTGGATGGAATGAAACTTTGGGAATTTTAAAACAAAAAGAAAACTAGGAAATTTAAAATGTTCACATTTTTAGAAAACGGTTCAATCACATCAGTTAATGGGTTCAAAGCTACAGGAATACATTCTGGCATAAAGAGAAAAAGAAAAGATTTAGCATTAATTGTTTCCGATAAACCGTGCAATGTTGCAGGAACATTTACGTTGAATAAAGTTAAAGCTGCTCCATTATTGGTTTCCCAAGAGTTAATAAACAAAGGCGGGAAAGTAAAAGCAGTTCTAATAAATTCTGGAAATGCTAATGCATGCACAGGTGACAGAGGTTTAAATGATGCTTTAGAATCACAAAAATATTGTGCTGACAAATTAGGCATTAATCAAGATGAAGTTGTTATTAGTTCAACTGGTGTAATTGGCGAGTATATGCCAATGCATATTCTTAAAACGGGAATAGATACAATCGTTACTCAACTATCAGATGATGGTGGCATAAAAGCAGCAAAGGCAATAATGACAACGGATTTAATTGAAAAAGCATTCGCTGTTAAAGTTCAATTGTCGTCAGGCGAAATAACTATTGGTGGAATTGCAAAAGGTAGCGGAATGATTATGCCTAACATGGCTACAATGCTATCGTTTATAACTACTGATGCCGAGATTGACAATATTTTGATTAAAAAACAGTTATTAAAAAGTGTTCAAAATTCATTTAATAAAATATCAGTTGATGGTGACACAAGCACAAATGACATGGTTGTTCTTATGGCAAATGGTGTGTCAAAAATAAAAATTGAAGCTGAAAGCGAAGATGAAGAATTATTTCTTGAAGCACTTCAAGCGATTACAATTGAAATGGCGAAAATCATTGTAGTTGATGGCGAAGGTGCTTCAAAGCTTGTAACAGTTGCCGTTACTGGTTGTAATAACGATGAAGAGGCAAACATAATAGCAAAAACAATTTCCAACTCTCCACTTGTTAAAACAGCAATTTATGGAAGTGATGCAAATTGGGGAAGAATACTTGCAGCGGTTGGAAGAAGTGGTGTCGAACTAGATCCATCTAAAGTAGAAATTAAATTTGATGACATGTTAATACTCGGAAAAGATTATGACCATAATTTTGATGAGGAAGAAGCAACAACACTATTATCAAAAGAGGAAATCACAATATCAGTAAATCTAAATTCCGGAACTGGTTACTCAACATGGTGGACATGTGAATTTACAGAAAAATATATTGAAATAAATGCTTCATATAGAACATAAATTTTAGCAACAGGAAACAAAATGAAAACAGTAATATTAAAATTAAGCGGTAAGGCTCTAAACGAATTTACAACTAATCATCAATACATAACTATGATGAACGAACTCAAAGAGCATTATGATAGCGTTGTTATAGTTCATGGTGCTGGAAAGATGATATCAGAGTGGTCTTCTGCTATGAATCTTGCATCCTCATTTGT
Source organism: Melioribacteraceae bacterium (assembly GCA_027858595.1). Taxonomy (GTDB): domain Bacteria; phylum Bacteroidota; class Ignavibacteria; order Ignavibacteriales; family Melioribacteraceae; genus 1-14-2-50-31-20. The sequence continues at coordinate 11,058 of JAQICK010000135.1, read as the reverse complement.
AAATGGACACAGAAAAACTACAAAAGATATTATGGATGTTGTTTCCGCTGTGCAAGGTGGACTTACAAATTCAACCATTACTAGTTTTCTTCATGCAAAAGGTTTTGAAGCTACAGGATTAAATGGAATTAATAGAAATTTATTTGTTGCAGAATATTTAGATGTGGAGCTTGGTTTTGTTGGAGTTCCAAAATTATCAGGAAATGTTTCATGGTTAAACAAGTTAATGAGCGATGGTATTATTCCTGTTTACTCATCAGTATGCAGAGATGTTGATGGAAATTTAATGAATGTAAATGCTGACTTGTTTGCCAAAGAAATTGCAATTGCTCTAAAAGCGGACACAGTTCTTTTTGTCTCTGATGTTGAAGCGGTTAAAATTGAAGGATAAAATATGCAAGAAATGTCTGAGCAAGATATAATATCTGGAATTGCTAATGGATACATAACAGATGGAATGATTCCTAAATTAGAGAGTAGCGTTGATTTATTAAACAATTCAATAAAAAAAGTTTGGATTGGAAATAATCCTACAAAGTTAAAATTTAATTCTGAATTGCTAAACGACATGGACGGAACTTGGATAGTTGAATCAAAGAGAGTGTTGATGAAAAAACATGTGCAATACTTGTTGAACCAATTCAAGGTGAAAGCGGTGTAATTGTTCCAGATGAAAATTATCTGGTTGAGTTAAGAAAGATCTGTGATGAAAATAATCTGCTGCTAATCTTGGATGAAGTTCAGACTGACATTGGTAGAACTGGAAAATTATTTGCACATCAGTAATATAATATTATTCCTGACATTTTAACATACGCAAAAGGACTTGCAAACGGATTACCACTTAGTGTAACAATTTGTTAAAAAAAGTTTCAGATGTAATTAAGCCTGGTGATTATGGTTCCACTTTTGGTGGAAATCCAATAGCAGTTGAATCTGCAAACAAAGTAATCGATTTGCTCACGGATTCTCAGTTGGAATTGATAAATAATAGCGGTAAACAAATTAAGAAATTAATTGAAAATATTGGGACCCCTGTAGTAATAAATACTCGTGGTAAAAGATTAATGATTGGGGTGGAATTTAAAAATCCAATTGCTAAAATTATTGCTAAAGCCTTATTAAACAACGGCATAGTTGTCGGTAATTCAGGAGATTCAGTTTTACGGTTACTTCCACCATTTATTATCACAAAAGGAGATATCCATTATTTTGTAAAAATATTCACTTCTGTCCTCTCAAAATTTTCTTTTTCCAGCGGAAGTTCGGATATTGTCAACATAAATTAAATTAATTGGAGGTTGACATGTCAGCAAAGGCAAAAAGACAAAGTATTATTAAAGAATTACTAAACACAAAAATAATTGGAAGCCAAGAAGAATTAGCTCGGTTACTATTAAAAAAAGAAACATCAGCAACTCAAGCTACTTTAAGTCGCGATTTTGCAGAGCTTGGTGTAGTTAGAACAATTACTGAAAATGGAATTAGATATATTCTAAATAGTGATGAAGCTGGGAAACAAATTAGCAAATTAATTAGCTACGAAATTATTTCAATTGAGAATAATGAAAACTTGGTTGTCCTTAGAACGCTTGCTGGAAGGGCTCAGGGAGTTGCACATTTTATTGATAGATTAAACAAGCAAGAAATTCTTGGAACTGTTGGTGGCGACGATACTGTTCTTGTTATTCCCGATAGGTCTAAGAATATACCTATAGTTATTAGAATGATTAAAAATATGATTACGAAAACACATTATTAAATGAGTCCACTTAGCGTGGACTTTCAAGGAGAAAATTATGAATCCGAAAAAAATTGTAGTTGCATATTCTGGTGGATTAGACACATCAGTAATGGTAAAATGGTTAAGCGATAAGTATGACGCTGAAATTATTGCTGTTACTGGGGACTTAGGTCAAAAAAGTGAGCTAATTGGATTAGAAGAAAAAGCTATAAAAACCGGAGCTTCAAAAGTTCACGTTGTTGATTTAAAAGAAGAATTTATTAAAGAGTATGCTTATAGAGCACTTAAAGCTGGAGCACTTTACGAAAACGAATATCCAATGGGTTGCTCAATTGGCAGACCGCTACTAGCTAAAATGCTTGTGGATGTAGCACTCAAAGAAGGTGCCGATACAGTTGCACATGGAGCCACTGGCAAAGGAAACGATCAAGTAAGATTTGAAGTTGGAATTCAAGCTCTTGCTCCACATTTAAATATTTTGGCACCATTAAGAACATGGGAGTTCAAAACTAGAGAACAAGAAATTGAATACGCTAAAGAACATAACATTCCCGTTCAAGCAACGAAAGATTCACCTTATTCAATTGATGAAAATCTTTTTGGAATTTCGGTTGAGTGTGGAATTTTGGAAGATCCAACTGTGGCACCACCAGCAGATGCATATCAAATTACAACTAATCCTAAAGATGCTCCAGACGAGGCAGAGAGAATTGTAATTTCGTTTGAGAAAGGAATTCCAGTTGCATTAAATGGAGTTACAAAATCGCCTGTTGACTTAGTGGTTGAGCTTAATGATCTTGGTTCTAAACATGGAATTGGTAGATTAGATATTATTGAAAATAGAGTTGTTGGAATAAAATCCAGAGAAATTTATGAAGCACCAGCAGCGACTATTTTACATAAAGGACACAACGAATTAGAAAAACTAGTAATGGATAAAGATACATTCAGATATAAACAAGGTGTTTCAAACCAAGTAGCAAATATGATTTATGACGGATTATGGTTCACTCCTTTGTTCAATTCTCTTCTGGCATTTGTCGATTCAACTCAAGAATATATTTCTGGAAATGTTAAAGTTGAACTTTATAAAGGAACTCTAAAAGTATTATCAAGAGACTCTGAATTTAGTCTTTACAATGAAGATTTGGCAACATACTCTGATGGAGATAAATTTGATCATGGTTCGTCTATTGGATTTATTCACCTTTATGGATTACCATTTAAGACGTTAACTGAAGTAAGAAACAAATAAAGTTAGATATAAGACATTAAATGATAGCAACCATTTTGTCATTTCGAACGAATGTGAGAAATCTTTAGAATTACAAAAGAGTTCTCACCCACAAATCGGGTTCGAAATGACATGAATTTTATCTTTCTCATATTTTATAAGGATATAAAATCTATGCTCTGGGGTGGAAGATTTACTGAAAAATTAAATGCTACTGCGATGGAATTTTCTTCATCGCTTTCATTTGACATTAATTTGATTGAAGAGGATATTCAAGTCAGCACTGCACATGCAGAGATGTTGGCAACAATAGGAATCTTAACTAATAATGAATCCAATAAATTGGTTAAAGGATTATCAACCATTTTAAAAATGTATAATTCTAAAAATTGGAAACCAAACGAACTAGAGTTTGAGGATATTCATTCTGCAATTGAAGCCAAATTGTTTGACCTAATTGGTGATACAGCAGGGAAATTACACACGGGAAGAAGTAGAAATGATCAAGTGGCTACAGGGTTTCGTCTTTGGACAAAGAAAGCGATTAGCAATTTAGCTGAACAATTATCAATCTTCCAAAAAGCTTTGATAGAACTTGGAGAAAAACATACAGAAACTATAATGCCTGGATACACACATCTTCAAAGAGCGCAACCGATTTCTTTTGCTTTCCATTTACTTGCTTATGTAGAAATGATGGAAAGAGATAAAAAAAGATTACAATTTGTTTTGGATGAAACAGATTCTTCTCCCCTTGGTTGTGGTGCCCTAGCTGGTTCTACACTTCCGCTTGATAGAAATATTACAACCGATAAATTAGGATTTAGCAAAGGATCTTCAAATGCTTTAGATGCAATTTCAGACCGAGATTTTGTAATGGATTTTCTAAACGCATGTAACATTGGAATGATGCACATTAGCAGACTCTCGGAAGAATTAATTCTATGGTCAACTTCTGAATTTAATTTTATAAAACTCGGAGATGCCTTCACTACTGGTTCATCCCTTATGCCACAAAAGAAAAATCCGGATATGGCAGAACTTAGCAGAGGAAAAACTGGACGTGTTTACGGAAACTATACCGCCATTGCAACAATGATGAAAGGACTTCCACTAAGCTACAACCGCGATATGCAAGAGGATAAAGAACCAGTATTTGATTCCTTCAAAAATTACTCACAAGCATTATCAATGATTACTGGAATGATTAGCACTTTATCTGTAAATGAAAAAAGATTCGTTGAAGAGTTGGAAGGAGATTTCTTATTTGCAACTGAACTTGCAGAATGGCTTGTTATTAAAGGAGTTCCTTTTAGAGAATCGCATCACATTGTTGGTGAAGTAGTGAAAATTGCAGAAGAGAACAATGTCAAATTACATCAATTGACATTAGAACAATTACAAAACATTCATCCAATTTTTGATAAAACAGCACTTGAAGTTTTTAAAGTTGATGGTGCGTTATATCGCAAAAAAACTTTTGGCTCACCAAATCCAAATATAGTGAGAACTGAAATTGAGAAATGGAAAGAATTAATAAGTTGATGGAATATTAATTTTGAAACCTATACAACTTTCCATTCTTCGGTGAAAACTCCAACTCTCCTTTGAAGTTACGCTTTTTTAATTCTCGTGCAAGAATTTTCATAAAAAATCCGTGTGAGACTATTAAAATATTTTGATGCCCTGATTTTTCAATTAATTCAAGAAATTGATTTATTCTTAAAAGCGTTTGAGGTCTTCCTTCTTTTTGACTTTTGAACGAAAAGAGCCAAGCAATTCTTCCAACAACTTGCCAAACCATAGTGTGAAGTTTAAAACTGGTCTTCATAAATGCAGAAAGAGGAACTTCAACAATTAGAGGTGTGGATATAATTTTTCCAGAATAAACTGTTTGAGCAGTTGTTTGTGCACGAGATAAAGTGCTAGCATAACAAATATCCCAATCGTTACTATCAATATTTATTTCATTTGGTTTAACTGGATATATGTCATATCCACTCATGTGTTCGTCAAATTCTTTTGAAGTTAATTTCTTGCTCCCATGTGGAGAAATAACTTTAAAGTGTCTTACTAATCCTATGTTCATAATTTGGAAACTTCTTTATACCTAAAACAATCCGTTGTGTGATCGTTTATCAATCCAATTGCTTGCATATGTGCATACATAATTGTGGAGCCAACAAATTTGAACCCACGCTTTTTGAGGTCTTTGCTTAAAGCATCTGATTCTATTGAGGTTGCCGGTAAATCACACATTTGTTTCCACTTATTTACTATTGGTTTGTTGTCCACAAATTGCCAAATGTATTTATCAAAACCTCCAAACTCTTTTTGGATTTCAATAAATGCTTTTGCATTTGATACAGCAGAGCGGACTTTTAATTTGTTCCTAATTATCTCTGGATTTAGCAACAATTTTTCTATTTTCTTTTCACTATATCTGGCTACTTTTTCCCAATCAAAATTGCTGAATGCTTTTCTATATCCTTTGCGTTTTTTTAAAACAGTTAACCAACTTAAGCCGGCTTGAGCTCCCTCCAAAATTAAAAACTCAAAATGTTTTCTATTATCGTGAACTGGAACTCCCCATTCCTCATCATGATATTTTACATACAACTCATCGGTCCCACACCAACCACATCGTTTAATCATAAAATCTCCTGTATAATACTATGTCACAAATTATTTTAATAAATATAACTAATTCTATCTGGGCAGTTTGCCAAGCACTTTCCAAATCCATTTGTGAAAACTATGAATAGATTTAACTGGATTAGCGAACATTAAAATGCATTCTTTATAAATTACTATTATTCCATTTTTTTTACAATAACTAATAGCCTTCTCCGACTTACTTCCTTGTTGCATCCAAATATATTTGATGCCAATTTCATTTGCCTCTTCAACAATTTTTTCTGTTTGAACTCCTGGAACAACAATTACAACAGCTTCAATCTTATCTTTTAGTTCCTTAATATTTACATAACATTTGTCCTCACCAATTTCATTTAATACTGGATTAACTGCAAATACATTATAATCCTTTTTCTTAAGTTCGTTGTAAATAACAGTTCCAAATTTGTTCTTTTTTCTTGAAACGCCAATCACGGCCAAGTTTTTCAAGGCAAAAAAATCATCAACCATTTTTTGAGTAATCACATTTCCCCAATTATTTTATCCAAACGGCTTTAATATTAACAAACTCCTTTATTCCGTAGTGCGAAAGCTCTCTTCCGTATCCAGATGTTTTTGTTCCGCCAAAAGGTAAGCGTGGGTCTGATTTAACCATCCCATTTATAAAAACTGAGCCCGAATCGATCTCTTTTACAACTCGTTTTGCTTTCTCAATATTGTTAATCCAAAGCGATGCACCAAGTCCAAAAGGAGTATCGTTAGCAATGTGAATTGCTTCTTCTTCATCTTTTGCCCTAATCATTATTGCAACTGGGCCAAAGAGTTCTTCGCTATAGGCTAGATTTCCCTTTTGAACATTGCTCAAAACGGTTGCAGGATAGAACGCTCCGTCTCTATCAAGTCTCTTTCCGCCACAAATAATTTCAGCTCCTTGTTTTTCACTTGTCTTTACTTGGTAATCCAACTCCAAAAGTAAATCCTCTCGAGCTATTGGACCTAACTCTGTTTTACTATCCATAGGATCACCAACAATAAGAGAATTCATTTTATCAACAAACTTTGTTTCAAATTCATCTGCAATTTCATCAACTAAAATAAATCGTTTTGCAGCAATACAGCTTTGTCCATTATTCATTGTGCGTGCAAAGACTCCAACATTTACAGCCTCATCTATATTAGCATCAGTGAAAATAATAAATGGGTCGCTTCCACCAAGTTCCATAACGCTTTTCTTTAGTGCTTTGCCAGAAGCTGAGGCGACTGCCATTCCGGCTGGTTCACTACCAGTAAGAGTTGTTGCTTTTACTAACGGATTATTAATTACATCTGCGACTTGCGACGAGTCAATTAACAAAGTTTTAAAGGTTCCATCTGGCAAACCGGCCGCTATAAATATTTCTTCAATTGCCAAAGCACTCATCGGTACATTTGATGCATGTTTCAGTAAACACACATTGCCAGCCAGCAATGCAGGAGCAGCAAAACGGAACACTTGCCAAAAAGGGAAGTTCCAAGGCATTACTGCAAGGACAATTCCTATAGGATCAAACTGAACAAAACTTTCTGATGCATCTGTCGGAATTATTTCATTGTTTAACATTAATTCAACATTCTCGGCATAATATTCACAGACCCAGGCACACTTTTCAACTTCACCAATTGATTGAGTAATTGGCTTTCCCATCTCAAGTGTCATTATCTCTGCATACTTTGCTTTATTCTTTCGAAGAACATTAGCAGTTTTTAAAAGTAGATTTGCTCTATTTTCAAAAGTAGTTGTTCGCCATTCTTTGTATGTGTTTTCAGAATTAGTAATTATTTTATTTACCTGTTCGTTACTCATTTTTTCAAATGATTTTACTAGCTTGTTGTTTGTAGGATTTATTGTTTCAATTGCCATTATATTTTAACCTAAAATATTATAGAAGATTATTTTTCTTTCAATTTAATTATTTATTAATAATCCATTAAAATTAACTTGATTAAATTATATATTATAATTATTTATTGCTTAACTAATTACTCACAAATGAGTTTCCTATGCCAAAGATAAATCCTAAGACTTTTATTATTGACACAAATGTAATTCTACATGATCCAAACTCGATACATCAATTTGAAGAAAACAATATTGTAATTCCTATAACCGTAATTGAAGAGATTGATCACTTCAAAAGAGGTAGCCAAGTAATAAATATCAACGCACGGCAGTTTGCAAGAACGCTGGATTCCCTTACTGGCAAGGACCTTTTTAATGGTGGCATTTCTCTTGGGAAAGGAAAAGGGAAGGTTCGCATTGTAATAACAAACGGAATGTGCGATGAAATCAAAGCAGCCTTTAGAGAAGACACACCTGACCACAGAATTTTAAGTTGTGCATTTGAGCTTAAAAAAAACAGCACAAAAAAGAAGAAACACATACTAGTAACCAAAGATGTAAATCTTCGTATGAAAGCGAAGGCATTGGGAATACTTGCCGAGGATTACTCCACAGACAGAATTCAAAGTGTTGACGAACTCTATAGCGGGAAAGAAATAATTGAGGATTTTGATGATGATATTATCAGGCGTTTTTATGAAACCCCATACCAGGTTGAGGCTAGCGATGTTAAAGAAAAAATGGATTGTGAGTTTGTTCCAAACAAATATTTTATAATCAGAAACACAAGCCGTTCAGTATTGGCAAATCTAGATTCCGAGCAACTAGTCTTTAACAAGATTGATAAAAATCCTATTTCTGGAATAATGCCAAGAAACGCCGAACAGACTTTTGCTGTAAATGCCCTGTTGAACCCGAACATACCTTTGGTTTCCCTTACAGGAAAGGCTGGCACCGGAAAAACGTTGATTGCCCTTGCTAGTGCTATTCATGCAAGAAAGCAATATCGGCAAATATTTATTGCTCGTCCAATTGTGCCATTAAGTAACAAAGATATTGGGTTTTTACCTGGAGATGTTGAGAGTAAAATTGGGCCATATATGCAACCACTTTGGGATAACTTAAAAGTTATTCAAGACCAATATCATGAATCGGATCCTAATTATGTTGCCATAGCAAACATGCTTAAAGATGATAAATTAGTAGTTGAACCACTTAGCTATATTCGGGGAAGAAGTTTACAGCGCATTTATTTTATTGTTGATGAAGCACAGAATCTAACTCCACACGAGATTAAAACAATAATCACTAGAGTGGGGGAAGGTTCTAAGATTGTTCTTACAGGAGACATCTATCAAATTGATCATCCTTATTTAGATTCTCAATCAAATGGAATGTCTTATTTAATAGATCATTTTAAGGGACAAAAACTTTATGCTCATATTAATCTTGAGAAAGGTGAACGTTCAGAATTAGCTGAGTTAGCAAGCAACTTATTATAATATTGGAAATAGCATGAGAATACTTTTCACAGTTATACTATTGTTTTTCGGAAATTTTATAACTGCCCAAGAAATGGAATTAATGAATAAATTTGAATTCTACGAACATACTTTGGATACAACTACAATTCCATATCGACTGTTCACTCCTGAGAACAAGGAAGATGCAAAGTTGCCACTAGTTATTGCTTTACATGGTGCAGGCGAAAGAGGAAGCAATAATCAATTACAAATTGAGTTTCACAGATTAGGAACTGTTTGGGTTGATTCAGTAAATCAAAAAGAACATCCATGTTTTGTTGTTGCTCCACAATGTCCTGAAAATCAGAAATGGGTTGATATCGACTGGGGTTCAGAAAAATATGATTTTCACAATACTCCAATAAGCAATGAATTAGCGACCGTTAGCAATCTTGTAGATTCTCTAATCTCTCAATATCCAATTGATAAAAACAGAATTTATGTAACAGGTTTATCAATGGGTGGATTTGCTTCTTGGTATTTGCTTATGAATAATCTTAACCGCTTTGCAGCAGCCATAATATTTAGTGGTTCGGGCGATCCTGAAATGGCTTGCGATATTAAGAATATTCCAATTTGGAATTTTCACGGAGATCTTGATAAAGCTGTTCCTGTAAATGGTTCACGAAATATGATAAAAGCAATTTCAGATTGTGGAGAAGACATTTTGCTAATTTCAGACCCAAACAATAAATCTTTTTCTGATTCGGAATTTAAGATAAACAGAGTTTTATCTTCAACACATCTCTATACTGAATACAAAGGTAAAGGACATGTAATTTGGAAAGAGTCTTACAATAACAGGCTTGTTCGTGAGTGGATGTTTTCTAAAACGCTAAAATAAACCTCCGCCTGTATTTTTCATTTTTTCTTCCAAGAAAAAGAAACGTTTTACTTCTCTAAATTTCTTGCTTATTTCAAATGGGAAATCGATACCTTCTCCGAGCTTCTCTTTTAAGCTAGATTTACCAGTGGTTAATTGTGAAATGGAGTTTTTACTAAAACGAAAAGTTATATTTTGGCTAGCAACAGTTTCGCGAATTATAAAGTATTCACTGTCCTCATCAAGCATTATATCTTCAGCTACATCATTTTCCCACAAAACTAAATCAACATTTGCCTGTTCGGTATATTCACGGATCGCATCTTTTATTTCGACTTCGGCTGTTAGAAAATCTGAACTAAAATTAAGATTCAACATTGTCAATAATTCTTCACTTGAGAACGTCATTTGTCCTACAAGATTTCCATCAGAGCTAATTTCAGACTTAATTTGTTTTATATCCTTGACAAGATATTTAACTCCATCCTCGTTAGTTCTGTAAACAGTACCTGGACGACAATTTGTACGTGTTGTTTCAAATGGTTTAAAATTTACAAGCAACGAGTTTGGTATTGATTGTGCAAACACAATAGTTGAAATAAAATATATTGTTAGAATTAGCTTCTTCATAAAATTTCCATATAGTTTAGTTTTAACAATTTACTATCGAAATATTATGAAAAAAAGTTAATACACATTAACAAGTAACCCTACTTTTATTTACTTATTTTTTCGCTTAGCAGCTTTTTCAGCTCTTTTCTCTTTCAGTGATTTTGTCGCAGTTTTTTTTGTTGATTTTTCCTTTTGATCTTTTCCCTTTGCCATTTCTTCCACCTTCAATAATGTTATTAGTTAATGAACTAATTTACTCTTTAAAGAATTAATATTTACAAAAATTTATTGCAGATTTTGGATATTTTCCATAAAAGATTATAATATTTAGCATTTTATTTATAGAGCATTTTCAAATTCCATTAAAGAATAAAAGTATAAACAGAAAATGAAGTTACACCATGTGCTGGATTATTGAAAATTGATGAAACATCGTTATTATTGCTTGCCCCTATTAATCCGTATTGATATTCTATACTTCCATGAATAAATTTTGTTAAGTTAAAATTAACACCAATTATCAAATCAAAATAGAAAGAGGAAACATCGTTGCTTTCAGAAAATCAATATGACACCTCCTGTTGAAGGAAAGAATAATAGCTACCT
>JAQICK010000115.1 GCA_027858595.1 Melioribacteraceae bacterium | reverse complement strand
TTTTTCTTTACTTAACCCAGTCATGGATCTAAAGGTTCGTGGGCGACGTTGGAATCTTGTGGTTTTGGTTTGCATTGGTTTTCTATTTTTGGGTGAAAATGGCATAACCTAAATTAATAAATTTACAACTTTTTAAATAACACTATTTTGCAGAACGTCTATTGTAGTTATTTACGATATAAATTATAATACTAATTATTTGTCTTACTATACAATATTTGATCTGCCCCCAATAACACTACAACTAAATTATTAAAGCTAATATTGCAAAAATGTCAATAATTATTAGAGTTGGTGTGACCTCTTCTTTTTTACCAACTACTAGTTTTATAACAGTCCAACTAATAAATCCCCAAATAATTCCTTGAGTAATGGAATAAGTTGCTGGAATTAAAACCATAGCTAAAAATGCAGGTATTGCGTCATCATAATTTGTCCAGTTTATTTTTTTAACAGGATTCATCATAAATACACCAACAATTACTAAAGCTGTTGCAGTTGCAATTGCAGGAACAACCGAAAGCAATGGCGATAGGAACATAAATGGTAAGAATAGAAGTCCGGCAACAATTGCTGTTAATCCTGTTCTACCTCCTTCTTCAATTCCAGTTGCCGATTCAATGTAGCTAGTTCCAGCACTTGTTCCGAATAATCCAGAAACAGTTGTTGCAAGACCATCCACGATTAAAGATTCTTTAATATTCAAAGGTTCACCATCCTTATCAACCAAATTTGCTGCTTCTGCCACGCCAACAAAAGTTGATAAAGAATCGAACATATCGGTAAAAAGGAATGCGAAAATTACGGGAAACATTGCTAAGCTTAATGAGTCAATTAAGTTCAAACTAAATAGCAAACTAAAATCTGGAGCTTCAAATAGTCCGTTCCAATTAACAATTGTTGCTGCTCCCCAAACACGACCAATTGTGATAGAGAGTAATGTTGTAATAACAATACCAATAATTAGAGCACCTCTCATTCTTTTAACTACAAAAATTGATGTAATAATTAAGCCAACCATAAAAATAGTTGTTGATGGATTTAATCCACCAAAGCTAATTAATGTTGCTGGGTTGTCCACAATAAATCCTGCATTTACAAACCCAATAAGGGTTATAAAGAGACCAATTCCAGCAGAAACGGCATATCGAATCTGTTTCGGAATTGCTTTAACAATTTTTGTGCGAATGTTAAATATTGATAACAAAATAAATATTATACCTGACCAAAAGACTGCACCAAGTGCTACTGTCCATTCAATTCCCATTCCTAAAACAACAGAGAAAGTAAAGAACGCATTCAACCCCATACCTGGAGCAATTATTATTGGATTTTTTGCATAAATACCCATTGCGATAGAACTAAATGCACTTACTAAAATAGTTGCAGTAAGCACACCACTAAATGGCATTCCTGTATTACTAAGAATACTTGGGTTTACGACAATAATATACATAGTTGCTAAAAAAGTTGTAATACCAGCTAATACTTCCGTTTTAAAATTGGTATTAAATTTATCGAACTGAAAATACTTATCCATTATTTATCTCCTTTTGATAGATTAAAACACCCATTTAAAGCCAAGTGTTGGCTTAAATTGAAAACCATCTGTGCCTGGTAGGAAATTATTGATAATTTCAACTTCACCACCTAAATTTAAGTTTTCCCAAACATTATACCATATTTGTGGTTCTGTTAAGATAACTACAGTTGAACCAGTTGTAAATAAAGCTATGGATGGGTCTAAACCAGTGAGAAGTGAGACTAGAACTAGAGCACCAAATGCAACGAATAACATTTGCAAACCAATAATTAGGGTTTTAAAATCAATTGAACTTTTCTTCACAAGACTCCTTTTTTCTAGTTATAGATTTAGTTTAAATTATGCAAAAGATATTAAAATAGAAAATTATTTTTTTTCATAAAACCTTGAAGATGCATTTGAGTTAATATTTTTCAAATTAAACCATTTTCACAAATCGTAATTATCAATTTCAGGTCCTTTTATGATTTATTGCATCTGGATTTACCAAAAAGTCTTCTGTTCTTAATTTATAACCTTGCTATTTTGCTCTTAATAAGAATTTCATTAAGTTATGGACGTCGGAAATGTATGTGGTTACATCTATGTTTTTAATAGCAATGGAGTTCTTAAAATGGATAAAAGCAATTGGAGTAAATTATGAAAAATAACATCAAAAACATCTTGCTTAATACTTTGTTTGGATTTACACTCTGCGTTGTAATTGGTCTAGTATTTTATGGAACTACCATTTTTGACATTACCGATTCCAGATCGCAATTGTTTTTGTTTGGGTTTTATGGTGCATTATTTTACAGCATACTTAAATTTGGCAAACCAAAAGAAGTTTTGTTTATAGGTATAATGATATTTGCTGGTCATATGATATTACAAGGCAATACTCTCACTTTAAAATTTATTATTAGAGATGCTATTTTCTTTTTAAGTATGTTTTCTGCATTGGCATTATATAAAGCGTTTATTGATAAATATTCTAACTTGCCATTGTTTTTTAGAGGCTTTGCCCTTTCTCTGTTTTTGGGTTTACTCAATGTTTTTGCAACGTTGTTTTTGATACTAATATTTAATCCTTCATCATTTCAAATTAATATCTCAATATTTCTTAATGCACAATATGCCGCTTTAATTGGAATAGGATTAGGGATTGGTTTTGATTTATATGAAAAATATTGTGATAAAATATTGATAGAAAATTAGCTGAAACTAAAGCAATAATATGTGTTTATTCAAGGAATAAATGATAGCTAGATTTGCTTAAAAGCTATAACAAAGTAATTATAAAATGACATACTGTATTTGGAAAATTAATCCCATGAAGAACCCAGAAATGAAAAAACACATACTCCTTTTTATTGTACCACTATTCTTTATAGGATGCTCAGGGGCATCTAAATTTTATTCATTAAATGAAACAAAGGAGTTTATAGACGCCAAATTCCAAGATACATTATTTGCACATGCACATTGGGGTGTGTTAATAGAATCATTAACTACTGGAGATATTTGGTACGAGCAAAACATGGATAAAATGTTCATGCCTGCATCAAATGAAAAAATTCCAACGGCTGCAACTGCTTTAACAACTTTAGGTCCAGATTTTGTGTTTACAACTAGTCTCTCGTACAAAGGTGAAATATTAGACTCAGTATTATATGGAGATTTAATTGTTAATGGAATTGGCGATCCTACTTTTTACACAAGATTTTTTAATGACCCAAGAGATCCATTTTTTAGCTGGACAGATACTTTATTAAAATTAGGAATTAAAAAAATTGATGGAAACATTATTGGTGATGATAGTGCATTTGATGATAACGGTTATGGAAATGGTTGGTCACATGATGGATTAGATAGCTGGTATTCTGCTGAATCTGGGGCACTTCAATTCAACGAAAATTATGTAGATTTACAAATAATTCCACCAACTAGAATTGAAGATTCAGTTAAAATAATTCCAAACATTGAAAGCAATTATTTTTCAAGAATAAATAAAACAACTATTTCTGATACAGGTAGAACTCGAGTAAGTATTAATAGACCATTTGGAACTAACAATATTATAGTTTCTGGTGTTGTCATAGCCGGGAGCAAAGCTTTTGAACGAACACCTTCAATTTCAAATCCAACATTATTTTATACTACCGTACTTAAAGAAACATTGATTGATAAAGGGATTTTAGTTACGGGTGAAGCAATTGATTGCGACGATATTGAGAACTGGGAATTGGATTATACAAATTCCGAACCAATTTTATTACATTATTCTCCACCACTAAATGAAATATTAAAAGGACTGATGAAAAGAAGTCAGAATATGTATGCAGAAACCATGGTAAAAACTATGGGCTGGCATGAAAGTGGAATTGGGTCATTCAGAGAAGGTAAAAAAGTAGTAGAAAAAGTATTGAAAGATTTTGGAATTGAACCAAATACTTACGCGTACCGTGATGGTTCTGGACTTTCGAGATATAATTATATTAGTCCACATCAAATAGTGAAAATTTTAAAAGGAATGAGAAATAGTAAATATTGGGATACTTGGAAAGAAATACTCCCTATTGCTGGAGTTGACGGAACTTTGAGAAGAAGAATGAAAGGAACAAAAGCAGAAGGAAATGTAATAGCTAAGACTGGAACAATATCAAATGTTCGAGGATTGTCAGGATATTTAACAACTTCAGATGGTGAAGAAATTGTATTTTCTTTTTTGATTAATGGCCATTTACGATCTTCAAAAGACACAGAAACAATTACAGATAGTGTTTTATCAATTATTGCTGAATACCCAATGAACGAAAGAAAGTAATTTCTTAATTCATAATACTATTTAACAATATTCTTACGAATTAATATCTCTTCTAATTCATCAAGTTGGTAACCAGATTCTTCAGCTGATTCAATCAAATATTCGTAAATCTTACAATAAAGAACAAATACCTCATTAATATTTTTGTCTTTTGAAAGTTTTTTAATCATAAAGATATTTAATAACCACTTCACATATTCTTCAAATCTTTCTTTATTGAAATAGCGAACATCTTTGTAAATATTTACTTCAAGATATTTGTGAACATAATTATCTTCAAACAATTTATGTGTAAATTCTCTTTTGCTATTTAG
>JAQICK010000373.1 GCA_027858595.1 Melioribacteraceae bacterium | reverse complement strand
ACCTTTTATTTATTTAAACTTAACTAACTTGAACTACTTTTCAAAAGCTACAAATAATAAACCACTTTCAAAACACGAAAAAACCAAGCGTAACTGCGGTCGCTTTGATGCGTGGGTTAGGAAGCCACACTTAAAAATTTAGCTACAACTTTTAAATGCTGCCTTTAAAGAAACTACCACAATTATTTTTAGAACAACACTAAAGTAACTTTCACAAAAAAGCTCTTTGCCAAAATTGAAAAAACAGAAACTGAGCATTTAATAAATTAGCAAACTAATATTCAATTTCATTCAGACTTTTAAGAGCAACAACCTTGCAATTTTAGAATTTTGCTTTTTCATAAATGCTTGGCAACCTAACCAGAATATTATACAGATATCGAGTAGATATAGATTCAAGTTGGTCTGATATAAATGTTCTATACTATTCAGCATATTGTCAGAACCCACAATTCTTTGAGACTATTTCTGATAGTCAACAACCATTGGGTATTTCATTTGAAACTATTGTTGATGGTAAAACTAAAATATTATATTATAATTTCTTATCGGAATATGGCAACAATTCTTTAGCCCTAGAATATTATAATAATTCAGAAGTTGAAACTTCAAATTTTAGCTCATATTTAGCTGATACGGGTATTTCGTGGGGCCCTGCCTTTATGTCAGTCCCAAATTCTGCAAAAATGATTAGAAATGATTCTACCTTTATTCTAGTTCCGACAGAATATATGGGCTTTGAAACATATGATGAAGTTCCCGTTAAATACTCAAATAGCAAGCATAGATTAGGAAACTTGGGTTTTCGTTCAATGTTTGATATTACATACACAATTTGGGAGGATAGTTCATCCAATGGAAAGATAAATCTTTTTGGAAAAGGAAGATATGAAACTGTAGTTGGTGTAGATGATGAAAATATAATTCCAATAAAATTCAATTTAGAACAAAATTATCCTAATCCATTTAATCCAAGTACAACAATAAAATATTCAATTCCTTCAAAAAATGTCATTCCGAATCCCCAAATGGGTGAGGAATCTTCCGAGATTTCTTCCTCCGATCGAAATGACAATGTTAAATTAGTCGTTTACGATATTCTTGGGCGTGAAGTTGCGACACTTGTAAATAAAGAACAATCACCAGGCAACTATTCTGTTCAGTTTGATGCGAGTTACCTGACCTCTGGAATCTATTTCTCTCGTTTGCAGAGTGGTAGTTTTGTGGATACTAAAAAGATGGTATTACTCCAGTAAAACTTAAAATCTTTCTGAAAACTACATTTTAAATTGGGCGTTTTTTATCTCTTGAAAAACTCCTCTTAAAGTACTAAGTTAAAGACAATGGTGTTCTATTATTGTTCATGTTTTATTAGGTACAAAAAGAGGAGATACAAATGAAACATTCAAAAATCATTTCAATTTTATTCATTCTAACATCCATTTTCTATTTTGGTTGTTCAGAATCACTAACACCTCCAATTGATGATAATTCAATTAACATAGAATTTCCAATTGGCAAAAAAGCTGTTTATGCAGTTGGTTTATATGAAGGGGAATCAGTTGATTCATTACAAGCTTGGGGAGTTAATATCTTTTCTCTGCAATTTGATACTGTATTAACAAAAACAGATGGAATAGAATATATCGGTAACATAGAATTATTTTATTCAATCTTAGATTCTAATTTAGGAACCGGTGCCGAATTTAATTCTTCAAGTAGTATCAAAGTTTCGATTGATGAAAAATGGGTATTGTTTCAAAATAGTAATATAATTGGAAGTTCTTCTATTTTTATGAAAAGAAATTCTATTCTTTCAGATACAACATTATTTCCAACTTTCGCCAATAATCAATTTCCAGTTTTTCCCAAGAAGATTATTCCAAATACTTTTTATTCAGTTTATCGTCCAATTGCCGTTGATTCTACTTTTCTTGCGGCTCAAAGAGATTTTGTTGTGAAAGATTTTGCCGAATGGAATGATTTTTATGGAAGCAATAGTGGACTATATTACACAACCGAACATGTTCTTAAATTTGAAAATGAAATGGAATTTGATTTTAAAGGGATTATTGATGAAAGAGGGGTTGTTATCTCTGTTTTTACCCTTGAAAATTTTGTCTTATCCACAGTTCAAAATCCTGATGGCGAAGATACAGTTACGGTTCATAAAATTAACAGAAGAATTGTAGATTTTACAGAACCAGAAAACATAAATGAATTATCGTGGTATTCTGATTACGTTCTTGAGAATGGGTTAAAGTATTTGGAAGAAAAATAAATTTTAGTTTCTCAAGCGAGTATCAACATTTCACACATTTAAACTTTGGGACAAAGTGCACCTTAGTGTAAATATATTTTAACTTAGTTTAAGAACAGTTGAAACTCATAAAACTAAAATCTTGCAAAAGCTTAAATTAAAGTCCACAATTGAACTAGTTATTAACCCAGCGGCAATAAACCGCTATAATTAACATATAATTTTCGTATATTTGTAGATGAAAAAATTAGATTTTAGAAAGCTATCAATTGTAGAACGGTTCAGCTATCGCCAACGAGCCATAAGCCTAATAAGTTCGGGCGAGAAGAAAAAAGATATAGCAAAAATATTTGGAGTTAGAGCAAATACTGTAAGTGCTTGGGTAAAGT
>JAQICK010000233.1 GCA_027858595.1 Melioribacteraceae bacterium | reverse complement strand
ATTCTGTGGAATATGAAAATTTTGTAAATAAGCATCGATAATGAATAGAAAAGTAATATTGTCAAAAGGAACCTCTCAAAAATTAGAAAAACTTTTTGAATATCTTCAATCTAATTGGTCGCAAAACATTAAAATTGACTTCATTAAGAACTTCGATAAAAAACTTGAGCAAATAGATAAATATCCTGATAGCTTCCCTAAATCTGGCTTAGTTAAAGGACTTCACAAATGTGTTTTAACTAAACAAACTTCTATGTACTACCAATTTGACGAGAAAACCATTAATATTGTTGCCCTATTTTTTAGCAAACAAAATCCTGATATATTGAAAGACGAGATGGAAGGAAAAAATTAAAGCAAAATTAGGTATTGCAAAATTCATAGATTAATGACACTATACAATAACTCTTTTATGAAATCTCTAATACTCAATTGACAATGGAAATCATATATGAAACTTGCTACACTGCTCTATGTTCAAAAAGATGATAAAACATTAATGCTATACCGCAATAAGAAAGAGAACGATTACCACGAAGGGAAATGGAACGGACTTGGCGGGAAATTTGAACTAGGAGAATCGCCTGAAGAATGTGCAATTCGTGAATTGAAAGAAGAATCAGGACTTACAGCAAAGAAGCTAAACTTAAAGGGGCACATCACTTTCCCAATGTTTGATGGTAAAGATGATTGGTATGTTTTTGTTTTTACAATTCCAGAATTTGAGGGTGAACTTATTGATTGCAACGAAGGACATTTAGAATGGATACCCAACAATAAACTTCTGGAGCTAAATCTTTGGGAAGGCGATAAACATTTCATTCATTGGTTATTTCAAGATAAGTTTTTTAGTGCAAAGTTTAATTATCAAGATAGTGAGTTTATTGATGACACTGTAAATTTCTATTAACACCAATGGTGAAAATTATCAAATTAAAAAAATCAGACATACTTCCCTTTTATAATTCCGAGCAAACTCTATCTCGGGCAGTTGAGAGCATTGCAAATCAAACCTACTCTAATTTTGAATGTATTTTAATCGACAACAATTCTACCGACAAAAGTAATTCAATTGCCAAAAAATGGGTGTCTAAAGATGATAGATTTATTTTGACATCCGAGGAAAAACAAGGTGTTGTCTTTGCATCCAACAAAGGCTTTGAAATTGCAAACGGGAAAAACGTTGCAAGAATGGATGCAGATGATTTTGCCTATCCAACAAGACTGCAAGAACAATTAAAGTTTTTAGATAAAAACATAGATTATGGAGCTGTTGGTGGTTTAGCGGAATACATTCCACATTCAGAAAACACTGATGGATTTAAGAGATATGTAAATTGGAGTAATTCCATAATTACTTATAAAGATATTATCAAAAAACAATTTGTAGAAATGCCCCTTGTAAATCCAACAGCCATGTGGCGTAAGGATATTGCAAATGATGTTGGAATGTACAGCAATGGAGATTTTCCAGAAGATTATGAAATGTGGCTACGCTGGCTAAGCAAAGGAATTAAGATTGCAAAAATTCCAAAAGTTGTACTCAAGTGGTATGATTCTGAAAAGAGACTTACTCGAACAAATTCTATTTATTCGGATGAATCGTTTTTTAAAATTAAGACTAAATATTTATCTAATTGGCTGAGAGAGAATAATCCTTTTTATCCAAATGTTGTTGTGTGGGGAGCAAGTAAAATTTCACGTAATAACGCAAAGCACCTTACCAACAATGGGGTTGAGATAGAATATTACATAGATATTAAGATGAGAACTAATTTGGATAAAGACGTTATTCATTATAAAAACATTGCTTCCTCGAATGAGATTTTTATTTTGGTCTATATGAAACAAGAAGAAGCGAGAAAAGAAATTCAAAGATTTTTAGAAAGCCGTGGTTTTATTGAGGGAGTTAATTATTTGTTGGTTTCATAAGCAGTAGCAGAATAAACAAAACAAATGAGCTAGATGTTACAAATCCAGGCCTAATCCAATTCTTAATGATGGGAAATATTCATAATTAGAGAAATTAAAAGAAAAAACTTGGTAAGATAACACACCCTCAAAGTACAATTCATCTAATATATATTTTCTTATTCCTAGTTCTGTTTCACTGATTAGACCAATTCCCAGAAAGCCGGCATAAATTCCCAAAGTAGTATTAATGAAAAGAAATTCATAAAACTTAATCTGAGGGCCAAAGTGGATGTAAGCAGACACCCCCTGCAGACCCAATTTCCCGGTAAAGCTAAAATAGTCTGATTCGTTAGTATAATTAGATATTCTGTATTTGATATCCCAGAGAGAAAATAGTGTCATAACCCCATTTGATGTATTTTCATTTAAATTATGGATATATAAAATACTGGTTCTATC
>JAQICK010000059.1 GCA_027858595.1 Melioribacteraceae bacterium | reverse complement strand
ATTATCAAAAATCATTACTGGAACTTTTCCATATTCTAGAGCAAAATGAAGATTACTTATTTTGTCTTCAATATATTTTTCTTCTTCTTCATGATTAAAAACAATAACAAAATAGGGGGCATTGAAAAGTTCAATTTTTTCAATTTCTATTTTATAATTAATGATTTTATTATCTGTTTCATATATAAAAACACTACTAAACCCTGACAGCTTATTTTCGGATAGTCTAATTATAACTTCATTTAAGTCTGGCTCAAAATTTAGCTCTTTTAAATTATTTTCGTTTCCTATTGAAAACAAGAAATGAAAATATTCGTTGGAAAACTTTATATTCCCAGAGCTATCAACAATTAACCAGGCCTTCTGATTTGTCATTTCAATTTTATGAGTCGAGTATTTTTCAAATTCTGAATTCATTCTTTTATACTTTTTATTTAAAAAATTAAATTTATGTTAAAAGACCACAACACATTTCTAATGTGTTGTATAAGGCTTAATTTTCAATAAATTTAATTCTGTTATCTTTTTTATTTTGTTTAGAACAACATTTATTTTTTTATTTGTCTGTTTTTCCAAAAAATTAAATAGTACTGTATTCAAATATGTAAAATCACTTTGAAGCAGCGAGTAAACTCCTTCAAGCAGTGTATCTATCAACTCATAATTATAAATATTTAATTCACTCTCTAAATTAAGAGACGTAAACCTTTGAAATAATTGTTCTAATCCTTTCAATTCTTTTTGAAGAGGAAGTGCATTGGTAGTTCCCCCAACAGCTACTTTGAACGAAGCTATTATTGGATTATTTTCATGAACAAACGAGCTATCCTTGCGAATAAGATATGTTAACGTATCGGACTCACTTATTTTTAACAGATTTACACTTACTTCAAAATAAAATCCGTTATACACAAATTCTACAACAACTTTATCCTCTGAAGTCTGATGAAATTCTTTTAACAACCAATTTGCCTTAGATAAATATTTTGAAGCTGGCGAAAATGAGATTGAATCATTAATATCAAAAGAACTGTTGGAATAAAGCCCACCTTTGAAGCTGGAATATCTTCCTTTTTTAGATTTTTTAAAATCTGTTTCTAACGATATGTTACTAATACGCTCTAACATAATATTGTTTCATAATTTATTATCGTAATAAAAGACTAAATTATTTTAGCTTTAGCATTTTTGCATCCGACGCATAAGTTTCCGTAGTAGGTTCTTTTAATTTTGATAAATCCTTTGCCAAAACACTAATTCTATCAATTGCTTTGTTTATTAAGCCAAAATCTTCAGTAAAACTATTATCCTTTTCTTCATTAAGTTGTGCTTCAAGGTCCGAAACAAACAATTTCAAACTTCCTAAAGGGTTGTTGAGATTATGCCCGATAGTGGCTGCCATTTCCAAAAGTGCTTTTTCTCTTTCTGATTGCTTTAGTTCACTTTGAAGGTTAAAAATTCTAATTCCAGATCTAATACGAGCAAGAAGTTCTTGATTCTCAGTAGGCTTTAGCAAAAAATCGTCCGCACCTACATCTAACCCTTTTACTCTATCCTTTACAGCTGAACGAGCAGTTAGCATTATATAATAAATTGATTTATATCTTTCGTCTTGTTTTAATCTATCGCAAAGTTCAAGGCCATCCATTACGGGCATAGTCCAATCGGCAATTATAACTTTGGGCAAGAATGTTTCCAATTTTTCAAGTGCTTCAACACCGTTGGGAACAGATATAACATCGTAATTTTCCTTTTCGAGAAGTTTACTAAGAATAAACCTTGTGTCTGGTTCATCTTCAACTATAAGAATTTTTTCTCTAATTTCTTCCATTTTTAACTTTGCCATCCGTACTAATTTAAATTTTATTTCGGTTTATCTATTATAGAGTTTATTTTATCTATAAAAATATGCACATCACTAATTGGCTTAATAATATAATCATCTGCCAAGCTTTCATGAAATAAATGTTTTGAATGATAATCTACCAAATGTGCTGTTACTAGAACAATTGGAATATGTTTTAGTGCATCGTCTTCTTTTACTAATCGTGAAAGTATTACTCCATCAACTTTCTTTCCATCTAAATGTGTGTTTTTTAAACTCAAATCCATTAATATTAAATCATATTTTTCTGATTTTAGTTTTTGCGAAAAGAGATCTCCATCTTCAAGGATATCTGCAGCAAAGCCTAATTTTTTAAATACAAAAGAATAAAATTCCTTAAGAAAAACATCGTCTTCCATTATCATTATTTTTTTTTCATTTGCTTACGCCATTTTACTATTATTTACTAAAAATAATATTTACTCTAATAAAAAATGTGTGCTTGCTACTGCTTATTATTAATTTATTTTTTTAAATATTTAATTATTATACTAATTCTTCTATTAGCTACGGCAAAAGGATTTTTCTTATCTTTTAACCTTTTATCTGCATACCCCCTTATTTCATCAATTTGACCTTCTCCAACCCCCCCAAGGATTAAAGTTCTTCGTGCACTATTTGCTCTATCTGCACTTAATTCGTAATTGGAATAATTTCCGCCTTTATTTAAAGGTCTTGCATCCGTATGCCCTTCTATTACAATTTTATTAGGAATTTGAGCAATTTTTCCTCCAACAGCCCTTATAAACTGTGAAGCCTTTGCACTCATTTGGGAACTGCCCGATTGAAAGAAAACATCATTTTCGGATTCTAACATTTCAATACGCATTCCATCATCAATCATTTCAATTTTCATTTGGTCAAGCAACGGAAGAAAATTTTCATCTGCACTAAGCCCCGTGGTCAACTCTTCTTTCATTTCGTCAAAACGTCTTTCCTCTTCTTCTTTGTTTATTCTATCTAAATCATTTTGATTAATAATGTTTATCTGCATTGCAGCATTATTGCCATCAATCATGGCTCTGCTTTTCATTGTGAATCCAACTGGGTCTCTAAAATATCCTGAGACAGCTTCTTTTACTTCTTGATCCTGTCCTAAAATCCAAAGCACAATAAATAGAGCCATCATAGCAGTTACAAAATCAGCATAAGCAACCTTCCAAGCACCGCCGTGATGGCCGCCACCTTTCTTTATTATTTTTTTAACAATTATGGGTTGTTTATCATCAGCCATTGTTATTCACTTTTTCCTCGTAAGAAATTTTCTAGTTCGCCAAAGGATGGACGGTTATCGCTAAATATTGTTCTTCGTGCAATTTCAAGAGCAATCATTGGAGGATTTCCTTTTGCATACGCAAGTACAGCAGTTTTAATTGTTACTAAGTGTCTCTTTTTGTCTTCAATATCATGATGCATTTTTACAGAAATAGGTCCCACAATACCATATGCTAAAAGCACACCAAGAAATGTTCCAACAAGAGCTGCAGCAACATGATGACCTACAACTGCTGGGCCCTCGTTTATTGAACCCATTGTAATAATAATACCTAACACAGCTGCCACAATTCCAAGAGCAGGAAATGCATCTCCCACTGTTGCAATAGTGCCAGCTATTGGTTCACTTTCAATTTCATATGTTTCTATTTCCGAATCCATTAATTCCTCTAAATCGTGAGGAGGAACTGAGCCAGTAAGCATAACTTTCATTGAATCGCAAAAGAATTCCGTCATAAAATCATCTTCCACAAATTTTTTGTTTTGAGAAAGGATTGTGCTCTCTTTCGGATGTTCAATATGTGCCTCAATAGAAAGAAGACCGTCTCTTTGAGCTACTAAAAAGAGTTCATTAAATGATTTTAAGAGTTCTAAGTAATCCTGTTTTGAATTATGAAAACCCTTAATGGCTCCCATAACACCTGAAACCAATTTTTTCATCATAGGCAATGGTGTACTAATAAGAACACTACCTATTGCAACACCTACAATTACCAGTACTTCATATGGTTGTATTAAAAGGTGGATGTCACCACCAGACAAAATAAAGCCACTGACAACGGCTCCTAGAACAACTAAAATACCTACGAATAACATTTTTATTCCTTTAAGAGATTTTTATTTTATTTACTATCGCAAAAATTGCCTCAAACTTAAGCTCAATTATTTCCCAATTAATTTTGGGTTCCAATAATCTTCCGTAAACTTCTCCTCCAAGTATTGTAAGTTCGGGGTAACCTACTGCACCTCCCGTTCCTTTAATTTCGTGAGCTATCATTTTAAGTAGTTCAATATTTTTAGTTTTAAGAGATGCCAAAATTCCTCTCTCTTTTTCAGGAAAACTATTTAAAAAGAAATTACGGAGTTGCAGAACTAGTTCTGCATTTTCTTTATGTGAAAATTTTGTGTCACCTCTTGTTTTAACAAGAAAATCGACACCCAAAATTTCATTAACTGTTTTAATAATAAGTTCTTTTTTTAATGGTTTTGAAATAACACGCTCCGCCCCAGCTTCAATAGCAGCTAGTACATTTCGCTTATTTGTGTTTCCACTTATTACAACTACTGGAATATGTTTTAATTCATCCATCACTTTTATTACTTGAAGCATTTTTACACCATTTAGGTTTGGCATAAGTAGATCAAGAAATATAATAACCGGTTTATATTCCAATGCCTTTTGAACCCCTTCGAGTCCGTCAATGCTTGCAATTACATTTAAGTTACAGTCTAGAAAAAAACTCTGTAACGCATGTCTTGTAATTTCAGAATCATCGACAATTAGAACTGTTTTAAGCATCTAATTCCCTTTATATTTATAGTTTATAGTAATTTATTAATTTTCAAGTCTGATATTCCAGCAACCTTTTCCTTACTCTTTTCAGATGCTACAACTAAGTTGGCTTTTACTTTTTCAAAAACCTCTCCTCTAAAAATTTCTATTTCTACTGGAGCTTCAACACCAATTTTCACTTGGCTATCAGATACAGATAGAATTTTAATTTTAATATCGGCATTGATAATAATCTCTTCATTTATTTTTCTTTTAAGTACTAGCATATTATTCCCCCCTATTCTACAAAAAGTTTATAATTTACTAAATACTTTTCTCTATCCAATATTTTCTGCTTCCCATGTTTCTCTTCTTGATTAATGTAGAGTGGGGCTTTCATATTGACAGATATCTTTAGGGGATCTTTATCCAAAGTAACAATTCCAAAGGGTTCAAAACCTTCTACTTGCGGATAAGTGTCATCTAGAACATTAATCCCAACCATTGGAAATGCCGTTGACGGTTCATCAACAGAATTTAACCAATAAAACAAGGTGTTTTCAGTTTGTACAAGAAGATACTCTTCCAGATGTTCAAATCCGAAAAGACCTTTTTCTATTCGAATTACGTTTTCTTTGGCGTATTCAATTTCGCCAAATTGTTCTGTTTTTAGTTTCATTTTACTCTACGCTTTTTATGACTATAATATCTACTCTTCTATTTTTTGCTCTTCCTTCTGGTGTTAGATTATCGCCAATTGGATTATATTCTGCATAACCAACTACAGAAACTTTATCTGGATCAATATTCTCAGTTTGTATAAGATAGTAGGCTGTATTTAATGCACGTGCAATTGATAAATGCCAATTGGATGGATATTGAGTGGAATTAATTCCTATATTATCAGTGTGCCCCTCAACTCTTACATCGTTAGGAAGTTTTTTTATAATTTCTGCAACCAATTTTAACACCTCTTGTGCTTTGTTTTTTAATTCAGCATCGCCTGAAAGGAAAAGAATATCATCTAATATTCTTATTGTAACTCCACGTTGATTATCTTCTATTGATACTGAATTATCTAATTCATTTATATTAATAATTTCGTTTATTTCTTGCCTTAAAACATCCATTGGCGTCATTGCAAACTCATCTGATTTTGCAATTGGCCTGGGAATATTGGTCTCAATTTTGAACTTACTACTTCCAAAAACGCTTCCCATAGCCGTCATCATTTTATCATATTTTGCTGCATCAACATTAGAGATAGCATACAATATAATAAACAAACCCAACAATAGAGTAATTAAATCTGCATACGTAATTAAATATCTATCCGAACTATCTTCATCTTCATGACCAAATTCTGACTCGTTTACAAACCTAGCATTTCTTTTTGCTCTTGTTGGGGGAGCAAACTGATCAATCTTGTTTTCACCACTAGAGGTACCTCCCCGCTCATCAGCCCGAGGGTTCCTTCCAGAGCTACTTCCATCATGTGTTTTTCTTCTAAGTGGCATTTTTTTAATTTATCACTAATTGGTAACCAAAATAAATTTGCAGTTAAAACTCCCCATAAGGTTGCAATAAATGCTGTTGCAATATTTCTTATTAGTACATTTGGGTCTGAACCCACATTTGCTAAAGTTAAAATTAGAGCCATTACTGTGCCAAGTATTCCCATTGTAGGTGCGTATCCACCCATCTTAGAAAATATAAAGGCATTGCTGTAATGTCTCTCTTTCATAATTTTCATTTCTAGAAGAGCACTATTTTCAATTGACTCTTCTGTTCCGCCATCCAACAGAAATCGGATTAACTTTCTTGGAAATAAATGCTCCATTCTAGATAAATCTTCTTCAATTGAAAGCAATCCATTTTTACGAACTTTTACTGCAAAATCGTAATAGATAGTAATTAATTTACGATTATCGTAATGTTCAGGAAAATAAGCCTTCTTTGCAAGCGTAGGAAGACTTAAAAATTCATCCATTCCAAATCCAATAATTACAGCGGCAAAAGTTCCACCAAAAACAATAAGTATAGGAGCAATTAAAAAGAGTGCCCGCAAAGTTCCGCCTTCTAGCAAGAAGGAACCAAAAATCACTCCAATTCCAAGAATTAAACCAAAAACAGCACCGAACTTTCTAATCATAAATAATCCAATAATGATCTTGTTAAGAACATTGAAGACATTTTGTATGAGAGCTGCAAACTGTAATCGTAATTTTGTAGCTCAATAGTTGCTGCTGCTAAATCAACTTCACTTTCTTTAGAAATTAAACCTTCTAAGGTTAAAGCCTGGTTTTCTAGTATTACCTTTGAAGAGTCCAGTTTATTTGAAACATTTCCAACTTCTGACAAATGATTTCGAACAGAAGATGAAAATTCTTCTATTGCTTCAACGTCGGCATCTGTTGGTTTAACACCACTTCTTAAATTGTCTCTAATTTCAATAAGTTTATTAAAAATATCTGATCCATCAATATCTCCGAATAATTCGGAGCCAGGAACATTTATTTCTTGAGTAATGTTTTTAGAAATTTTCACTTTTCTACTTCCAGAAACATCCCCAGCTTTTAATTCAACGGCAGAACCATCCGCTGTGAAGCCATACGGTATCGACGAATCATCCGTTCCGCCAAAAACATATTGTCCGTTAAAGTTTATGTTTGCCGATTCCAAAATAATATTTAACGATGTATCAATTTGGTTTGCAAACGCATCCATATTTCCATCATTACTTGGATTCTGAATTTCAGCCAAGTCAACCAATATTTTTGTGCTCTCATCCAAGATGTATTCTAATCCTCTCATACTTTCTTGTATGAATGCAAGACTATTATCGATATTTCCTACGAAATCTTTAGCCTGAGTTACATCTGCTCTAAAACGCATTATTTTTGCGGCACCAGAAGGAGAATCTGACGGATTATTTATCTTATTATTACTTGCAATTTGAGTTTGCAAATCTTCCATTTTTTCTTTGGAGTGGTTTAAGTTCCTAAGAAAATTGCTTTGTAACATCGAATCTGAAATACGCATAATTTACACCAATTGCATTAATGTTTCTAACATTTCATCGGCCATTCTAATAAGCTTTGCCGATGCTTCGTACGCTTTTTGAAATTTTATTACATCCAACATCTCTTCATCAACTGATACTGCTGAATATGAATCTTTCTGATTGTTTAATTGCTGAAGTACTATTGAACCAGATTCAGCCATTCTATCTGCATTTTGTTTCTGACTTCCTACTTCACTTATAAGGGTTGAGTAAACATCTATAAGTTTGGAACCGTTTAAAACTTTGTCGTCACTAATTTCAAAAATACTTATTGCTATATCTCCATTGCCCGAGGTACCGTCGCTTGAAATAGCAATATTATTATAATCGTTTTTAATTTCATCTGTTATTTTAAGCACTCCATTTTCGTAACTTTCAAAAAAGTCAAATCCTCTTTGAGGAGGATCGGCTACATTATAGCCAGTATTATGTATACTATTTACAGAGGTCATGAGCTGATTTACTACAGAATCTAGCTTATCCTGGTAGGCTGGAATTTTATTAGAGAATGTGTCAACCAAAGCACCCATTTCTCCGCCAGTTAAAACAACTTGTTTAGTTTCGCCAACAGGAACCATTGCAATGTTTCCTTCGGTATTACTCATCTCAAATTCTGTATAACTTCCTTTATCGACCGCAAAGACTCCACCTATGGAAATATTTGCTGTTTGATCTGATTCATAATTAACAGTAATATTTGCAAGTTTACTTAAATCATCTATTAATGTATCTCGTTTATCTAAAAGATCATTGGCATTTTGGCCAATAGCTACGGATTCTGAAACTTGCCGATTAATACTCTGAATTCCGCTAAGTAAATTATTAACCTCTCTTACTTTATCACCAAATTCATGATAAATTGACGTTTTAATAATTTGAAAACTCTCGTTAATATCTTCAACTTTAGCCGATAAATTTTGAGCAGAATAAACTACATTACCTCTAAGAGCAGAAGAGGTTGGATTAGCCGAAAGCTCACTCCACGAACTAAAAAACTGCCCCATAAGACTGGAAATACCTAGCTCGGAAGGCTCACTAAAGACTTCTTCAACTTGTCCTAATAAAACTGAACTTCTTTCATTATAAGCATGTTTTTGGTTGTTGCTAATTATTTGCGATTCGGTTAAAGAACTACGGATGCGTTCTATATCATCCAACTTTACTCCGCTTCCCCAAGTAATACCTGCGTACTGTTGAGTATTTTCTGTGGATATAACTGCACGCTGCCTTGTGTAATCTGGGTTGCTAGCATTAGCAATATTATTTGAAGAAACATCCATTGCACGCTGGTATGTTGCCATACTACGGCTCGATATGTCAAAAAGCCTACTTAGAGCCATTATATTTTCCTATCAATTAGCGATGTTTTTCGTGTTTTAAGTAAAAGCGAAATTGTCTCTTTAACTAAACTGCTTGCGTGTTCAATTAAAAATCGGTTTTGATGATTTAATGCCGTAAGGACTTTTACCTGATCTCTAACTTCTAGCCTAAGTTCATTAATTTTAAGTAATTGGGCAGTGTTAAAAATCTCTTTATAATCATTAATAAGAATTGGAAGAATTCTTGGTTTTCCATTTTCTTCCAAGGAATTAATATCGAACAATCTACTTACTAATTTTTGCTGATTTCTGCTTACTTTATCTAAATCGGAAAGAAGAACTGATTCATTCTCATTTACTTTAGTTAAAGCATTGTAATCATTTTCAACAATTACTTTTTGTTTCGTTTTAGCTGCTGCAATTAAGGATTTAATTATTTTATCCTCTTTCAACAACAATTCATATAATTCTTTTTCCATCATAACTCATTCTCCCAATATTTCATGTAACCTTTAACTCTATTTATATAATTTTTTGTCTCTTCAAATGGAGGGACACCATCATATTTTTGAACATTTCCTGGTCCTGCATTATACCCTGCCAATGATTTTTCTAAATCACCATCAAATTGCTTTAACATTTTAGAAAGATATTTTGTACCACCAAAAATATTATCTTCAGGATTCCAAACATTTTTAACATTCATATCTGCAGCAGTAGAATCGATTAATTGCATTAACCCTTTTGCGTTTGCACTTGAAATGGCTTTAGGATTTGCAGCCGATTCGGTTAATATTACAGAACGAATTAAATTTTTATCAATGTTGAATGATTTTGATGCTTTATCTATAATATCATCAAATTTAGTAAGTCTATTTATTGAGCCTTCACTTGGAGAAATAGGACTTGAATTGTTTTCGGTTTTAATTCTCGATTCAATTTTAATTTCGGAAGGTCTTGACTCTTGCAATTCTTTTGTAATTTTATTCATATCTAAATCTTCACCAATAACCTTTTTGTAAATCATGTCGGCTAGACCAAGAGATTTGTTTTCACTAATGTATGAAGCAATTTCAGTTTCAAAAATTGTATCAAAATAATCGCCACCAAAGCTCTCTTCTCCAAACATTCCTCCTGTAGTTTTGGTCATACTTTTTAACATCATTGAAGTTAGCATACTCTCAAAATCTTGAGCAGCTTTTGCAAGTTTTGCTTTTTCCTTCGGTGTTTTTGTAACATCTGCTTCCGGAGTTTTGGCAATGTGCTTGCTGTTATTCGTTATTTTTAATCCTATATCGTTCATTATATTATCACTAACTCTGCTACTAACGCACCAGATTCTTTAAGTGCTTGAAAAATTGAAATAATATCTTGTGGCGAAACGTGAAGTGAATTTAACGCAGCTGCTACTTCTTGAACATTAGATGCTGCATCTAATGCTATTGTTTTAGAAGAATCTTCCGTTGCTTCTGGAATTAGATTATTGAAAAAAACTGTTCTGCCTTTTTTGGCAAATGCTCCAGGTTGAGAAATTACTGGCATCGATTTTACATCAATATTTAGGTTTCCGTGTGTAATACTAACTGGCATTATTTTAACATGAGCACCAGCAACAATGGTTCCTGTTCTTTCGTTGAGTACAACTTTTGCTATGTAATCTATTGTAACTTCTAGCGATTCTAATTCTGCTAAAAATTGCACTATGTTCTCTTGTTTATCTGCTGGAATTGTAACGACAATTTCTGAAGCATCATTGGCCTTAGCCGTATTATCTCCGAATGCTGTGTTAATAATATTACTCATATTGCTAGCAGTTGATAAATCGGGATTTTTTAACAGTACACTTAAACCCGATGAATAATCAACCATAGGATTTATATCTCTTTTCAAAACTCCACCGCGAGGAACCCTTCCTGCAGAAGTATGATTTTTGCTTACTCTACCACCAGAAGAAGTTTGCACATCGTAACCTCCTACAGAAAGTGGTCCTTGAGCAAAACCATAAACGTCTCCATTTATTCCAGAAAGCGGTGTCATTAGTAGTGTTCCGCCCGCCAAACTTTTTGAATCGCCCAACGAAGAAATATTAACATCAAACTTTGAACCAGTTTTTAGAAACGAATTTAACGTTGCTGTTATCATAACCGCTGCAACATTTTTTGTTTTTAATTTCGATTGTGGTACTGTTATTCCAAATCTTTTTAGCATACTTGTAACAGATTGCACGGTAAACGCCGAACGATGACTATCTCCTGTGCCAGCAAGACCAACTACTAAACCATAACCAATTATTTGTTCTACTTCGCTCCCAGAAAGATAAGCTATATCCTTTATCCTCTGTGCTGACGTGGTTGTTTGCCAAACTAGAATAAGTGCAAATATGTATATAATCATCTTTTTCATCTCTAAACCTTTATCTTTTCTATGTTCGCTTTTTTAGAATAACCAATGGAAAAATTTTGTAACCCATCCTGGAGATTGAACCCTATCAATCATTCCGCTTCCTTCAAGCACAAGCTCTGCTTCTGAAATATTGTATGACAACACTGAGTTATCTGCTTGAATATCAGATGTTCTTACAATTCCTTTTATAGTAATAAGTTGTTCTTCACCGTTTATTGAAATTCTTCTTTGTCCAGTAATTCTTAAATTTCCGTTTGCATAAACAGTATCAATTGTTGCGCTAATTTTTGTCTTGAACATTCCACTACTTGATGTACCGCCTCTTCCGTCAAAATCACTAGCAGTTCCTAAATCCAAACTTCCACCAGGTAGTGTTTCACCCATTGCATCTCCAGAAAAATTTGCACCTATTTGGCTATCGCGTGAAGTCGATGTACGAGCATCGTTTGTTGCTTGTGATGATTCTATCACAACTATTGTTATTGCATCGCCAACTCGATTTGCCTTCTCGTCAGAAAAAAGAGAAGCGAAAGAGTTTTTCCTCATATCTTGTGCAGATAGAGTTAGTGTAAACAAGAATAAAATTGTAATTATTTTCTTCATTTTATCACTCAATTATTAAAACATTTTTATAATTAATTATTTCAGCTTTGTATATTTCATTCCCATTTACTCGAATTCTAATTACATCACCAACGCTACCTTCCTGATTGGCAATGGCACTAAAAGTAACTTGAACATTTCCTACAATTGATGCGGCAGATAGTTTGTCACCAGGAAATATTACTGGCATTATTTCTAAAGATTCTTTTGTAAGAATATCGCCTTTTCTAATGAACCGATCTGCACGTTTCCCTAATATTTCTCCCATGGAGAGAACAATTTCGCCACGCACAGAGGTGATTTCTTTCTCAATTAATTGAAAATCAGTTGCTTTAAGTTGATTATATTTTTTAACGCTATTCATTGCAACAAAAACATCTTCATAAATTTTAACACGAACACTCAATGTTGTTCTTTTCTTATTTCCTTTATTATCAGTAATTTCAATAGGAATGTATGCTGTACTACCAATTACATTTAAATCTTCATTTTTTCTATACTGAATATTTTTAAAATTTTTAGGACAATTAACTACTTCAAATTCATCATTTTTATGAGAACTAAATTCAGCCTCTAACTTTACTTTAATTTCAGTAGGCAAAGATTCGTAAGAAGTAAAAACAGATAATATGTAAAAGAGAAACATTAGCATTATAATTATCTCTTAAGATTATTTGCCATTGTCATCATCTCTTCAACAGTTTTAACTGTTTTAGAGTTTATCTCGTAAGCACGTTGTGCTGCAATCATAGCAATCATTTCATCAACAATATCCACGTTTGACGATTCTAAATATCCTTGATGTATTTCACCAAATCCGTTTTCTCCACCAGTTCCAAATATGGGAACCCCGGATGCATCAGTCTCTTCATAGAGATTATCGCCAATGGCTTTTAATCCACCAGGATTCATGAATCTAATAAGTTGAACATCGCCTTCCGTATATGATTTTCCATCGGATTCTAAAATTTCAATTCTTCCGTCTCTACCAATTTTTAAAGACATTGTTTCTTCCGTGAGTTGAACTTCTGGTTCTATAGAATAGCCAAGTGAAGTAACCATTTGTCCATCGGCATTAACTTTAAATGAACCATCGCGAGTATTGACATAGCTTCCATCGGGTTTTTTAACTTGAAAGAATCCCTCGCCGTTTATAGCCAAATCGAACTGATTATAAGTTGGCTGAATATCGCCTTGCATAAAAAGTTTTTGTGTAGAAACTGGCTGAACACCGTTTCCTATTTGAATTCTACTTTCGTTTGTTTGACTTGAAACACTGCCAGAAGAAGCAATTGAGCTTGTAGGAACTTCTTGATACATCAAATCAGAAAACTCCGCTTTATTTTTCTTGAATGCAGTAGTATTCATGTTTGCAATGTTATTTGAAATAACTTCAATATTATATTGCTGTGCAAACATTCCTGAAGCTGCTGTTCTTAATGCTCTTGTTGACATAAATTCCTCCTAAAATACCTTTCCAATTTGATTGGCTTTTTCTAACGACTCATCTAAATAAGTCAAAATATTCTTTGCTGATTCGTAGTTTTTAGATAACGAAATCATATTTTCCATTTCTTCAATTGCGTTTACGTTTGAACTCTCCAAAAAACCTTGTGCAACTTCGTACTCATCTTCATTAACTTGAGCGAAATCATCATCTTCTGCTTTGAAATAAACTTCGTAATCTTTTAGTAATTTTGATCCTTCGTTCTCTCTCATAATCATTAATTTATCTACAACTTTTTGACCAACCATTACCATTCCATCTGATGAAATAGAAACTTTATTATTATCTCTAACCATTACATCTTTCAAGTTTATCTGTCCACCTTCACCAATAACTTTGTCACCCTTTCTGTTAGTTAAAAATCCTTCTTCCGAAATTGAAAATTTTCCATCGCGTGTTAATCTGGTGCCAGAGTCTGTTTCAACTGAAAAGTATGCATTTCCTTTAAGTGCTAAATCCAGAGGATTTCCTGTATAAAGGTGTTCTCCGGCAGCAAAATCTGTAACTTGATTTATAATGGATTTTCCTTCTCCCTGCAAAATTTCATAAAAAGGCATAGATTTTTTATAACCCGAAGTACCCATGTTTGCTAAGTTGTTGGAAATAGTACCGATCTGCTTTTCACCAATTTGTAAATTTTTACCTGCTTGAAATATTCCTTTAATCATTCTTAGTTCCTCGCTACATTTGAATCTGACACATAATTTTTAATGCTATTTACTAGCATAATTTCACCTTTAGCTATATTTAGTTTTCGAGCTAATGCAGTAATTGTTTTTTCTTCAAAACAGCTTTCTATTTTTTCTAGTAAACTTTTTCTAACTGGAGTTAAGGAATAATTTATTGGTTGTTTCAGGCTTTCTTCTCTTATTAAACGAATATTTTCTCTAAATTGTTTTGAAACTACTTTTTCTTGAATTTTAACTCTTCGTAAAAAAACTAATGATAGAACAACAATTGAAACCAAAAACAGAATCAACACTTTAAAGACCCCTGACGAAATGGAAGGGAAACTAACGCTTTTATTGATGCTTTCTTTTGTTACCATTGGCATATTGCCCTGAGCTTGCAACATTTGAGCTTTTACTTTTGCTCTAATATCTACAGCATTATTCTCTTGAGCAAAACTATTTGCACTTAACAACATAACTAGTAATATCAGTATTTGGATAAAAGGCTTGTTCATTGTTTTAATTTCCTCTTAAATGGAAATTGAAGAGAAATAGAAGTTCCATTTTCCGAACCACTATTATGTATTACTTTTCCAT
>JAQICK010000379.1 GCA_027858595.1 Melioribacteraceae bacterium | reverse complement strand
ACTCCAGCTGAAATTTGGTTAGGTGTTCCATTAATTGATAACGGAATGGTTTCGGGTGTTATTGTCTTGCAAGATTATAAAAATCCAGCCGCTTATGGTAAGGATGAATTACAATTACTTGTTTTTATTTCTGAACAAATTGCATTAGCAATTGCAAGGAAAAAAAATGCAGAAGCAGTACAAAACTATGTTGCAGAATTAAACGAGTTAAACCAAACAAAAGACAAATTCTTTTCTATCATTGCGCACGATCTAAAAAATCCTTTTGTTACGCTTCTTGGATTTTCAGAAATATTACTCTCTGAATATAAAGAATTGCAAAGTGATGAGGTTTTGTTTTTTATTAATGAGATGAAGAATACGGCAGATTTGTCTTTTAATTTACTCCAAAACTTATTGCAGTGGTCACGTTCTCAAACTGGGAAATTGGAATTTCATCCACATTTTTTAAATTTATACAGTCTTGTTCAACAAAATATTTTACTTGTTAATAAATCAGCAGAAAAAAAAGGTATTTTCCTTTCTAATAATGTTAATGTTGATATCATCGTAAATGCTGACGAGGATATGCTTAATACAATTGTTAGAAACCTTTTAACTAATGCGATTAAATTTACAACTAAAAATGGGCAAATATCTGTTGAAAGTATTTCTAATAATGAAATGGTTGAAGTCCAAATCAAAGATTCCGGTGTTGGAATGAATAATGAAACCGTTACTAAACTTTTCAAGTTGGAGGATACACAATCAACTAGTGGCACCGAAAACGAAACAGGTACAGGTTTAGGTTTAATTTTATGTAAAGAATTTGTTGAAATGAATGGTGGCAAAATTTGGGTGCAAAGCGAAATAGGAAAGGGAAGTACTTTTAGTTGTAGTGTGCCTGTAAACTGATAATAAAATATCACGGATGGATATTTTCTTCTAAGTTTATTTAATTGACTATTATTTCAAGTATTTTTTAAAATTACTTTCTTAGTTGTTTTACAAAGTAGCCCTTACATCCCGAGATAACATCCAAATGCTACAATTTTATTAGTAATCAATAATCCTTTTAATTATTTTACTGCTTTTCCGGTATTTACTTTCCCTTTCAATATCAGTAGCTTCCTTTTTAGAGTTGGATTCTTGAGTGAATGCAATTTTACAAGGTCAATTTCTTGAATTAAAACCTTTTTCGAGAGAGTTCTGATATTCCAATCTTCTATTGGGATTCTGAGAAATTCCCGCATAGAATTGATAAACCAATATTGATTTGAGGATGTAGAGAAATAAGTCATAATATTTCTCAGATTGTTTAAAACGAAAAAACCTCAGTTGCTTGAGGTTTCTTTGCTCCGCGAGTAAGACTCGAACTTACAACCCTTCGGTTAACAGCCGAATGCTCTACCATTGAGCTATCGCGGAATAAATAACAAAATTTGAATTCCTAAAATACTACTACTGCAAATTTTTGTCAAGTATAATTTTAAAAGAAAACAAAAATGTTTTTTCTTTTTTCCAATTTTTGAGAAAATAATCTTAATAGAAGAAAGAGACTAATTATTAAATTCCTCTTTTCCTCAACTTAAAAGTTAATAATTGCTATAAATAATTTAGGCACGTATTTTGTCTAATCGTTATAAAATAAAAAGGAATAATGATGGATCTAAATAAAATTGAGCATCTTGGAATTGCTGTAAAGAATATTGAGGAATCACTTAAATATTACGAAGGAGTTTTAGGCTTGAAATGCTATGCAATTGAAGAAGTTGCTGAACAAAAAGTTAAAACTGCTTTTCTGAAAGTTGGAGATACAAAACTTGAGCTTCTAGAAGCCACAAGTAATGATAGCCCAATAGCAAAATTTATTGAAAAACGTGGTGAAGGAGTACAACATATTGCCTTTGCTGTTAATGGAATTGAAAATGCTTTAAATGAAGTAATAGAGAAAGGAATAAAATTAATAGACGAAAAACCACGCAAGGGAGCAGAAGGATTGGATATTGCATTTTTACATCCAAAATCAACTGGTGGTGTATTAACTGAATTTTGTGAAAAAAATAATTAATAGATTTAAAATGTTAGATAAGAAAACAACAACTTATCTTCTTTTTATTAGGAGAAAAAATGGGAATTGAAAGTAAAATTGCAGAACTACTTGAAAAAAGGAAAGAGGCTCGTTTGGGTGGTGGCTTAAAGAGAATTGATGCACAACATGGCAAAGGCAAAATGACAGCTCGAGAGAGAATTGAATTATTACTTGACGAAGGAAGTTTTGAAGAGTTCGATATGTTTGTGCATCACAGAACAGTAGGGTTTGGATTAGAGAATGAGCAATATCTTTCTGACGGTGTAGTTACTGGCTATGGAACTATTGATGGTCGTTTAGTTTATGTGTTCTCCCAAGACTTTACAGTTTTCGGTGGGTCACTATCTGAAATGTATGCACAAAAAATTGTAAAGGTTATGGAGAAAGCAATGAAAGTTGGTGCTCCTATTATTGGAATTAATGATAGTGGTGGTGCAAGAATTCAAGAAGGTGTCAAAAGTCTTGGTGGCTATGCAGATATTTTCCAACAGAATATTATGGCATCTGGTGTTGTTCCACAAATTTCTGCAATTTTTGGTCCTTGTGCTGGCGGTGCTGTTTACTCACCAGCGTTAACCGATTTTACAATTATGTCCAAAGATACAAGTTACATGTTTGTTACTGGTCCTAAAGTTGTAAAGACAGTAACTGGAGAAGTTGTTACAACTGAAGAACTCGGCGGTGCTCAAGTCCATGCTACAAAATCTGGAGTTACTCATTTTGTTTCAGAAGATGAAGAAGAAGGGCTATTATTAATTAGAAAAATTCTTAGTTTCCTTCCACAGAATAATATGGAAGATCCTCCACATAAAGTTTGTAATGACCCTATTGATAGATTGGACGATGCACTTAATAATATTATTCCTGAAAATGCAAACAAACCATACGATGTTAAAGATGTAATATTTTCTATTGTTGATAACGGAGAATTTCTTGAAGTGCAACGCCAGTATGCTCAAAACATTGTTTGTGGTTTCGCAACCTTCAACGGTGCTTCAGTTGGAATTGTTGCTAATCAACCAAGTTATCTTGCGGGTGTTTTGGACATTAACGCATCGCGTAAGGCTGCACGTTTTGTAAGATTCTGTGATGCTTTTAATATTCCTATTGTAACACTTGTTGATGTTCCCGGGTTTTTACCTGGAACAACTCAAGAATATGGCGGAATAATTATTCACGGTGCTAAATTACTTTTTGCTTATGGCGAAGCAACGGTGCCAAAAATTACAATAATTCTTCGCAAGGCATACGGTGGTGCTTACGATGTAATGAGTTCCAAACATTTACGTGGTGATATTAATTACTCTTGGCCAGGAGCTGAAATTGCAGTGATGGGAGCTAAAGGAGCAGTTGAAGTTCTTTACTCAAAAGAAACTAAAGCTATCACAGACCCAGAAGAAAAAGATAAATTCATAAAAGAGAAAGAGGAAGAGTATAAAGATAAATTTGCAAATCCTTATGTGGCAGCAAAGTATGGTTACATTGATGATGTAATTGAGCCACGCAATACAAGGTTCAGAATTATTAGAGCATTGCAAATGCTAGCAACAAAGAAAGATAGTAATCCTCCAAAGAAACATTCAAATATGCCATTATAAGTAAGGAGAAATTATGTTTGATAAATTTAATATTTCAAATATTGTGGAGAATGATGGAGTTTTAATTTCTATTGTTGGATATTTAGTTGTTTTTACTTCTTTATTACTCCTAGCAATAATAATTACATACTTTCAAAAAGCTCTACAAACACAACAAAGGAAAAAATTAAAATCACTTGGTCATCGTGCTGCTGATTCAGAAAATCTTTCAATATCTGGCGAAGTAAGTGCGGCTATATCTACCGCATTATATTTGCACTTCGAAGAAAAGCACGATTTAGAAAATACAGTATTAACAATAAAAAGAGTTCAAAGAACATACTCCCCGTGGAGTTCAAAACTATACGGGTTAAGAGAAATTCCTAAGAGATAAGGTTAATAAAATGAAAAAATTTAAATTAATTATTCGTGGAAACGATTATAATACAGAAATACTAAGCTTTGAAGATAACATTGCTGAAGTGGAAGTTAATGGCTCAACATATCAAGTTGAAATTGAAAAAGCTATCCAGGAAACTAAAACTCCAAAATTAATGAGACCAAAAATTATTCATTCTGGTGGGCTGGATTCAGCAAAGACCAGTAATCCTAGTACAAAGAAAGGTGTTGGATTTGTTAAGGCTCCGTTGCCAGGAACAATTTTAGAACTTAAGATAAGTGTCGGATACGAAGTTAAAGTTGGCGATACTCTGCTAATTATGGAAGCAATGAAGATGGAGAACGATATTAAATCGGATAAAGCTGGAAAAGTTACTGCAATAAAAATCAACAATGGTGACTCAGTTCTCGAAGGTGATGTTTTAGTTGAGATAGGGGAATAAACAATGGATGGTATAAATCAATTTATCCACTTTACTGGATTTGCTAATCTCACTATTGAACATGTAATAATGCTTTGCATAGGATTAGTGTTCATCTATCTTGCAATTAAAAAAGAATACGAACCACTTTTATTAGTTCCAATTGGTTTTGGAATTTTAATGGGAAACATTCCATTTGTTGAAAATGTAGGCTTGCAGATTGGACTTTATGAAGAAGGCTCCGTTCTTAACTATTTATATTTTGGAGTAATGAAAGGTATTTACCCACCTTTAATTTTTCTTGGAATTGGAGCAATGACTGATTTCTCCGCACTCCTTTCAAATCCAAAATTAATGTTACTTGGTGCAGCAGCTCAAATTGGAATATTTTTAACATTTATGGCAGCATTGGCTCTTGGTTTTACTATTGAACAAGCCGCAGCCATTGGAATTATTGGCGGGGCCGATGGACCTACTGCAATATTTCTTTCCTCCAAACTTGCACCAGAATTACTTGGAGCCATTGCTATTGCTGCCTATTCCTACATGGCACTTGTTCCAGTTATTCAACCTCCAATAATAAAATTGCTTACAAGTAAAGAGGAAAGGCAAATTAAAATGAAACCTCCAAGGGCTGTAACAAAGCTGGAGAAAATGTCTTTCCCAATTGTTGGGCTTTTACTTACAACATTTATTTCTCCGGGAGCATTGCCATTATTGGGTATGCTCTTCTTTGGAAACATGCTAAAAGAATCTGGAGTTACCAAACGTCTTGCCGATACAGCTGCAAAGCCATTAATTGATATTGTTACAATTCTTTTGGGTTTAACTGTTGGAGCATCTACTCAGGCAACTCAGTTTTTAACACAAGAATCAATATTGATTTTTGTCTTAGGTGCAATTTCATTTATGATTGCTACAGCTGGAGGAGTTCTTTTTGCAAAATTCATGAATCTGTTTTTGAAAAAGGGTGATAAATTAAATCCAATGATTGGAGCTGCTGGGGTTTCGGCTGTACCAGATAGTGCAAGAGTTGTTCATACTCTTGGTTTAGCAGAAGATCCATCAAACTACTTACTAATGCACGCAATGGCTCCAAATGTTTCAGGAGTTATTGGCTCCGCCGTTGCTGCTGGAATTCTAATGGGATTTTTATTAAAGGT
The DNA here is from genome assembly GCA_027858595.1 of Melioribacteraceae bacterium. Taxonomy (GTDB): domain Bacteria; phylum Bacteroidota; class Ignavibacteria; order Ignavibacteriales; family Melioribacteraceae; genus 1-14-2-50-31-20. The sequence goes on along the minus strand of JAQICK010000379.1, from coordinate 18,692 downwards.
ATTTTAAATATATAAAAAATCACAGTAATAGTAATATAAAGAGACTTTCCGCGGAACGTCTCTTTATATATTTGGGCACTTACCAACATCAAATTCTATTTAGACAAGGGCAATTTCTAAATTTATCATCTAGTATTCTAAAAAGGAAAACAAATTATCCATAAAATGCTAATGTTGAATATTCCTATATAGTATTAAATAGGGATATTAGGTTAAATGTTGAAATCACCATTTAACCATTTAACCATTTAAGAATAACATGATTGTTATTCTTAAATTTTTCTAATAACTTGCTAGTATAAATAGATATGAAGATGTTATAATATCATATTATCGAGGGATATACTCATGAATAATAACGAAAAGTATTTAATAATAAATAATGGTATGAGCAATATGCGTCGAATCATTTTTCTTTTATTTTTGTCATTTAGTTCAATCTTTTCACAGGATCCCAATTGGAGTTCTACATTAATATTCCCTCAGTATCCCTCCCCCTATATTTCTGATTGGGAAAGAAATCCTGATGTTGGAACTCTAATATTAAGTTATTATGGAACTGCACCTATTCAGTTTTATCAAGAGGTTATTGTAACTGTTGATGGATACGGAGAAGCAATTCGTGGTAAAACAGCAGCTCGTGAATACACTTACGGTCCAATTACTGAAACACTAACTTTTAATGATTTTTCTAATTGGGAAGAAACAACTTATAACAAAGATTTGGAACGGTTGGTTATCCAAACAGGAAAACTCCCTGAATCAAGTTATAATATTTGTGTAAATACATACGCGCTAGATGGAACTTTACTTGCAGAGGGTTGCTCTGATTTTGACATTGCACTCCCAAATCCACCTCAATTAATAACACCAGAAGAGGAAGGCTCAATTCAAATTGCTCAACCTACATTTATGTGGTCTCCTGTTTCTACACCTCCAGAATTAGATGTTTATTACAAAGTAAAAATAGTGGAATTAATTGAAGGACAAACGGCATTTAGGGCGATAGAAGCAAATGTTCCAGTTGTTGAAGCAGAAATTCAAATTCTTAGTACATTTGTTTATCGCATAGATGATTACCCACTTGAACAAAATAATTCGTATGCGTGGCAAGTTCAAGCTACTAACAATGAGGGAGTTCCAGTCTCTACTAATGAAGGACTTTCGGAAATTTGGGAATTCACTTATGGAAGTCCAGCAGGTGAAATAGGAATTGACACTCTCGAATTGGTTGAAGACTTTGCATATTTAATAGATTTAGCACAGTTAGAAATTACAGATAATTCTGTTTCGCTAGAACTAAATGGTTCTTGTAGGATTTTAATAAAAGGTGATAACGGAGCAGATAAATTTGTTGATGTATTTGCTCAAAATTTAATGCTACAAAAAGATACTTACGATGACCCAATATTTTTGGCTGGAAATGTTTTGGGTTCAATTTTTGAATCTGTTATACCTAAAACTATTGTGGGTGAATATTTCCGTCCAACAGAGCTTGAATTCCTTCCTCCAAATCAGTTAACAGTTGGTGGAAATTTTTATCTTGGTGAAGATGTAGATGTTCCGTTAAATGGAAAATTAGATTACTTAGATGGCGAATTAGCAGGCGATATTTCCCTAATAGGCGATACCAAAAATCCTCTTTTTATGTTTGGTGATGATTCATTTAAAATGAATATTTCATCAGTTACTCTCTCTTATCCAAGTATGGAAGCAAATTTTGAAGCTGGTTTATCTCTCTTTGGAAATGCGTCAACTTGTACTGTAAATAATATTGCACTCAATAAAGAAGGTGAGTATTCGGTAGAAGTTGATTGCGATATTGCCCAAGAGATAGCACTCTTAAAAGATTCCGACCTTTTTAACTTAAACATAAATAGCATTGATGGAACAATTAGTGGTAGTTTTTTAACTGGTACAACCGATTACACTGTTACACTTGATGGTGGTTTAAGTTTTAATGTGGATGAAGGAAACAACTTTAGTGCTGATGCTGTATTTCAATTAAAACCAAATAATTTTGAGCTTATTTCATTTGACCCATCTGGTGCTGTTGAAATTCCTACTCTCGATTTAGGTTGGGTTAAATGGGGAATGAAAGATTTGGATTTGAAATCTTTATCTTTTACTGAAGGTAACTGGGATTTTGATTTGGCGATGAATATCAATTTATCATTCCCAAATTTTGATTTTGGCGATTATTCAATTCCAATTCTTTCTGGAATCTCTTTTAATCCAAAAGGATTTAAATTCCCTAAAATAGATATTAAAAATTTTTCAATCCCTAATATTAATTTTGCTGGATTTGGACTTGAGTTATATGGAATTCATATACCAAAATTTAATTTTGATTTAGCAAGTTGGACTCCAGGCTCAATAGCCAAAATGGGTTTTAATTTAGATGTGAAATTTAGTATGCCTAACCTACCCAATGGTACGGATGAAGGTTTCAAATTTCCAGATTGGGATTTTACAGGAGCAAGTATAACGGATGGAAATTTCTCATTTAATTTGCCATCAATTAATCTTCCAGATATTGGTTTCCCAAGTGGACTAAATATCCCTATGCCAAGTGCTAACGGACTTAGCTTTAACGTAATGTCCTTTGGTGGCAAGCTAAATACAAATTACAATGGTTCATTAATGGACTTCCTACCAGATGTAAATATTGCTGGGAGTATAACTTTACCAGATGCACTACAATGTGAAAATGGTGAAGTATCTAAAATTGATGCAAGTGTAAAACTAAATGGCAACGGTTCTATTAGTGGGAAAATTGAAAATATAATTCCTAAATGCCCGATAAACATTGGGCTTGCTTCGCTTTATATGAAAAAATCGAGTGTGGAATTTAAACTTGAAGAAGATGACCAAAAAATAATACTTGATGGTTCAGCAGGAATTAAATTTACAAAAGATCCTAACCAAGATGAAGTGGGCGAAATTGCTGTTACTTACGAAGTTTTAGGAAATGAAATAATTAAAGCAGAAGGTAAAATTAAAGAAGATTTCCAATGGGATTTACCATCGGTTAACCCAGCTCTGAAATTTGAAATTGCTGAAGCAATACTTCACGATAAAAAGATAACCATAGACGGACGTTCAGAGATGAAATTGTCGCACGAAACAATGGGTGTTACTTTTGATAATTTCACATTTGACTTAAATGATTACAAAGTAAAAAGTGGACAAATAATTTTTGACCAACCATTTGCCTTCTCTGTTACTGGACTTGAAGATGGTGAAATTAATTTTGCTGCAATTAAAAAGGGTGAAATTCCAAGAGTAGAGAATTATTTGTATTTTGAATTACCAACAGAAGTTAAGCTAGATAAAGATGGATTTTCTTTTACTGGCAATACCACAGCAATAATAAATTTTCAAGGAAAATCACTTGGTGATTTTGACGGTGTAAAACTAGATAATATAGATGTTGATAAGAAAGGTGTCGCTGGTTTATCTGCAAACTTTAGTGACGATTTCGCATTTTCACTCTCTCCATTTAAAGTATCAAACGGACGGTGCGATGTTTTATATGAAGGAGAAGAAGTAGCGTATATATCAAGTAGTGGCTTTTATCCAAACGCTAATTATTTCTTAAACAAAATAGTTCCAGAGCAAATACCTTTACCATCACTAGATATAGCTTACTTGCAAATAAAACGTAACGATAATTTATTAGTTAATTTAGATTTAGAAGGCAACTCAACTCGCTTTAGCACAAAAGAGAATGAGCCAGTAGAATTAGTTTTCCCATCGTTGCAATTTGAAGCAGCAACAGCACCAAAAATTTTGGTAAACTTTAGTATTGCAATTGATGACGTAACTGGCGAAGTAACAGATGGATATATCCGTGGCGTTATTCCAGATGAATCTATGCAAGCCTTCGATTTATCGCAGGTTGGAATTCCTTATGCAATTAAATCAATATATTATGGAAGCATCAATGGAGTTTCAAAATTTGAATTTGCTGGCACCCCAAAACTTTTTGATGTGGAATTCCCTTGCTCCGACTCACTAAAATTAGGTTTTACTCAATCTGGTGTTTTGGAAGGAACACTTAATACTTGCGCATTAAATAAATCAGTTTCGCTAATTCGTAATACCGATAAGTTAAACTTAATTGTTAATACAATAGCGGGTAGTTTCTCTGCCGATATTATTGGAAATAATTACAATTTCGATTTAACAGTTGATGCCGATATTGATTTTAAAATGAGTGAAGCTAAAACCTACCGTGTAGGTGCTGTGCTTGAAGCTGATAAAGACGGAGTAAGACTTCTTTCATCTCGTATTCCTGATATTCAAATTCCTAAAATTGACTTGACACAATTCCAAATTGAAATGGGAAATTTTTCAATTGGTAAACTTGGGTTCGGACCTGATCCAGAAAATCCTCTAACCAATAAATGGGATTTCTCTTTTGGAATGGATTTAGACTTGTCATTCCCAGATCTTGGTTTGGAAATACCTAACATACCTAATGTAACCCTTGATATGAATGGCTTTCATACAATGGATGGGGTTTCGCTTCCATCATTTCCTGATAGCTTAGGTTTTGAGTTTGGCGGAATTGAAATTAAACCTCTTGCTTTCCGTATGCCAAAATTAGACTTTAATTGGTTCGACCCATTAAACAGTAGCTTTGGTGATGGATTCAAATTTGATTTGGAAATTAATTTCCCAAATCTTGCTGATGCTTCTGGTGCAATGAAATATCCAAAACTCTCAATGATTAATGCAGATTTTCTTAGTGGAATATTTGTTGGAGATATAGAATTAGCAAATTTTGATTTATTAGATGATATGAAATTAAATCTTGGTGGCTCACTCGGTTTTAACATAAAAGGAATCTCTGGTGGATTCTTTGATGACAATGGCACACAAGGTCTTGGATTTAGTTTTAAAGGTGATTTAGAACTTCCAGATTTTATGAAATGTGAAGGCACCCCATCAAGTGTTGATATGGCAGAAGTTTCTTTCTCATTAAATAGTCTAGGGCAAGTAAAAGGTAGTGTTGCTAATTTTGTTCCAACATGCCCAATAGATTTAGGATTTGGAAAATTTAATATTACTTCGTCATCACTCGCATTTGATATTGCAGAATCTAAACAGACTGCACTACTAGATATGACTGGCAATTTGGTCGTTAAAACTGGCGAGAACAGCACAGTTACTGCAAATGGTGCAGTTATATTAGATTTATTAACTGGTGAAATCACAGATGGTTCAATTACAATTAACAATCCGTTTGTTTGGTCAATTCCAAACGATAAACCAGTATTTAGTTTTACTGTAAATAGTGCTTTACTCAATAAAGACGGACTTTTAATAAATGGTGGAAGCAATTTAAATCTACCTGGCAACCAACAAGTAACAGCAAACTTTAATCAATTTTTATTTGATTACAGAAATCTAAAAGTGAAGAGTGGTAATTTAACAATAGATGGTGGGTTTGCTCTTAAATTAGCTCTTAAAGATGGTGGCATTAAATGGAGTGCAGTTAACACCAATACAGAACTAACCGAAAACAAAACTGCAATGATTGGTTTTACATCCGACTTAACATTGGATGTAAATGGACTATCAATAAACGGTGATGCAATTGCTAAAATAAAATGGGACGACGAACCTGACCATCAATTTGGCGACCTTGCAATTAAATACTCCGACGATTTTAAGTTTTCACTAAAACCATTTAAGGTTTCAAATGGTAGTGCCGATTTAGAATATGAAAATGATATAATTGCAACTATTGATGAAAACGGATTAAGCCTTGGCAATATTTTTGGCTTACTTCCAATTCCAGAAAACATTCCATTGCCTTCAATAGATATTGCATACCTCAAAATTAAGCGAGGCGATAATTTACTAGTTCAGTCGGAATCTGTAGCAAAAGGAATGAGAATATATTCATCTGAAAATTCTCCAGTATCTCTGTTTTTGCCAGCACTACAAAGTGAAGGTGGAGACCTCGATTCTATAGCAGTTGTTTTTGATGTTGTAATAAATACAACTACTGGTCAAATTGTTGATGGAGCAATTTCAATTGCACGCGAAGATTCAACATCGCTTATTAACTTACGCGATAGAGGCATTCCTGTTGACTTGTATAAAATTAGTTACGGAAAAGTTGATGGAAATTACGAACTTACTGCCGATGCAAATATAGATATTCCAAACGTCTTGGCTGATTTTCCAATAAATATGCACGATATTAAAATCAATAATCTTGGTCTTGCAGGAAGCATAAATCTTGGAACTTACTCAGAAACTTATAATGATGAATTAACACCATTGCAAAAAGCATCTATCGGAGAGCAAGCTATTATTACACTTGAAGGACTTGATGTTGCATTTGGCGAAAATTTCAATGTTGGATTCTCGGGTAAATTTATTCCAACAATGTTAATAAACGATACCGACACAACACAAATTCAATACGCAGCAAATTGGAATGGAGAAGAGAGCAAGTTTGCATTCTCATTTGATTTTGCCGATGGCGAAAAATTTGATTTTGGAGTTGGAACATTTAAGCCCATTACAATTGGCGAAAATCCAGCAATGAAGTTATCACTTACAGAAGAAGATTTTGAATTGCTATTAAATGGTGAATTTAAATCAGATGAATTTGGAGACGATTTTGCTCTTACAATTGAAGGATTAAAAATTACAAAAAATGCTGTATCGGCAAACGATATTTCAATTCCAGATGTTGCAAATGCACTTGAATTTAAACTGTTTAATTCTGGTTTTAAAATATTTGACGTTCCAAATATTCCAAATAGCAAAGCTGTAAAGTTTACCTACAGTGATGGCACACTTAAACTTGCACTTAGTGGTGAGTTAAAAATGTTTGATCACACAACAAGATTTTCCAATTTTACAATTGGCACCGATGGCACATTCAGTATTGGGAGTGTTAATCTGTTAGATGGAGATTTAACAATTGTTGAAAACTATCTTGCTCTAAATAATCTTGGAATTACAGATAACAAACTTGCAGTTGGCGGTTGGGCAAAATTACCAAAGCCAGTTGGAAATGAAAAGCAATTCGATTTTGCATTTAACATTGCAGCCGATGGAACGGTTACTTCAAACGAAATTATTGGGAATAAAATTGTATTCTTCGATGAAGTGCAAGGCATTGGTGGCGGCGATAATACAGAATACGATTTCTGGAAAGCCAAGTTTGACCCTACCTACTTAGCACTTAATCTAAATTTTGATGCTATCGAAAATAGTTCAGTAAAAATGGTAGCCGATGTTTATTGGGATAACAACAAAGACAAACGCATTGCTGTTGGTGATAAATCCAACAAAAACGATATTAAACCCGGCCTCGAGATTAAATTTAATGGCGATGTTACTTGGGGCACAGTTTCCGATTTGGATGATATGATTTCGTTCAAAGCAGAAATGTTAGAGGTTGGTATGCAAAGTATTGCTTTGCCAACAACAACCCCTGATCTATCGTTTAGCATTGGTGGAACAGTTGGGCTAAATTTTGACGCAGTTACTGGCGGATTAGAAATAGACGGCTTTGAGTTTGATAGCGATGGTATTAAAGATATTGGTTCTATTATTGGCGGAACACTTGAAATAGTTGATGTGGCTTCACTAACCTTAAAAGACATTGCGTTTTCCAATACACCAACAACCATTTTTGTTAGTGGCGGATCAATGCCAACAGAAAGTGTTGCTGCAACTACAGATTCTACTGGTATTGATGTAAATAGCTATATCAGTTTTGGTGGTCAAATTACTATTGAAGGATTAGCAAGTGGAAAAGTTGGAAAATTTCTTGCATACTCTACTGATAATTCCAACACGCTAATTATTGAAGATGCACATATTAAAGTTGATGGCACTTTAGATTTTAATATGGATTTATTTTACCACAATGGTGGTGATGCTTTTAAAATTATTGCTGGCGGAAGTGGTAACATAGCAGGTATTGGTGCTACCATAGTTGGTAAGTTTGCTAAAGATGCTGGTAAACTTAGTTGGGGTTTCTTTGTTGCAGTTGATGCTCGTATTGATATGGGCCCAATTGCTCTTACCGGTCTTGGTGGTGGTTTCTTCTATAATCCTACAGCAAGTGATATTGACTTAATTAAAACACTTGCTAAGGTTAACGAAATAAAATTAGAATCTGATTCTAATGAAGATGTTGTTGGAAATAAACTTGAAGTGCAAGGTGGCAATTTTGCAATATTCCTTTTTGCTAAAATGGCTGTAATAGATGATGGCATTATAATGGGTAGAGCGTTAATTACCATAACCGATAAGCAATTTATGTTTGATGGTCGTGTAATAATGTTAAGCCTTAGCAAATATATGTATGGTTCTATTCACCTATTGGTTCAGTATAGTGGAGGTTTTAAAGCAGAAGGAAATATAAAAGCGGTTGTTAACTATCCTAAAGTGATAAATGGCTCTGGCGAAATGGGCTTCTTTGTTTATAGTAGAGAACAATGGGGTGTTTTTGGAAATACCGAAATGAAGCTATTTAGTTTAATAGAAGCAAGTAGTGAGTTTTATGTTGGTAATTCAGGGTTTTTACTTGCAATGGAAACCGGTGTTAGTATCGATGCCAGCATAGTAGAAATTAATGCTGGAATTGATATAAAACTATGGTATCTAAAAAATATTAACTGGGGTGCTTATGCTAAAGCATACATAAAAGCAGAAGTTCTTTGGGGTGCGGTAACAGCAAAAGGTTGGTTAAAAGCTGCACTAATTAACAAAAGCAACAATACATTTTTATACGGAGAAGCGGGACTTTCTGTAGAAACATTTCTGTATGATTGGTCAGGTTCGGTTTATGCAACAATTAAAAATGGAAAAGCTTCGGGCGGATTAGGAAGCGATTCCGAAATGCAAGCCTTAATTGATGAAGCAAGTAACACATCTAAAGAAGCAGAAGCCGAAAGAGATGCAATGAAAAGTTCTGTTGAAAACAGAGCAGAACCTGGTGTTGAATTTAGTGAGAATGATTTAACAGCATCGTTTGAAACTTTAAATAGAATTGGTGGAAAATATAGATATGGAAGTCAAACGGAGAAATTTTTGGCTGGTATATATTTTATTGGTTTAATGAGTATAGAAACAGATGGGCCAGTTTCTGTAACAGGTGAAGAAGAATCTTATTATAATAAAATAGTAGAAATGTATATGGGGAAAAAGGGCTACTCAAGTCATGATGCTCCAGATATAAATGAATTTATGAGTGCTAAAGATGAATTACCAGAACAATTTAATTCGTTTAGTGATGCAAGAACAGAACTTCTTACAAATTTTGAAGAAACTCTTGAAGACATTGAGGGAGTTGGAAATGAGTTTCAAGATATTAGTAATCCTGTAACTTCTTTTGTTATGCCAACTGCAGGAGAAGGTGCCAGTAAATTTAGTGGTAGTGGCTTTAGTTTGGATTCAACTATGGCGCAAGCTAACGAAACAAAAATGAGCAACGGTATTGATAATTTAATAGAATATAAAAAGGAAGTTTATAATGCCTACGCAATATTAAATTCAAATATTGAAAAAGTTGATAATACTTTACGAGGCTCTTCTGGGGCAGAAAAATTCTCTGAAACATACGTTGAACTTAGAGACAAAATTGATGCAGCTTACCACAATGAGTATGTTTTCCATAACCGTATGATGTATTGGGCAGAATTAAATACAAATGGAGTTTTACAAGATTCGCTTTCGGTTAATCGTTTTATGCAGTCTAAATATAATAGCTGTTCTACTTATGAAGATGGAAAACAATATAATTTGGATAGAGTTAGTATAATTGCAGATTTAAGTGATAGAGATGCTAATAGCGATAAACAAACAGAAATTAGTGCGTGGGAATCTAATAGAAGGTCCATGGATGATTACCAATTTGCTACTTGGGGTATGAATAGGTCAATAGAATTGGGTGGAAAACTATGGAGTGATATTCCATATCTTGGTTTAATGGAACTTGCAGAGAGCAGCAAAAATAAGCAAGCAGAAGTTCTAACAAAAAGATCTCAAAAATTGCAAGAAATGGGTAATAAACAAGTTACATTTACATTAGAAATGGATAAACTTTACAGATCTCTAACTAGTTTATACGAAACAAAATATGATATGGTTAAGATGCTTCTCGATTGGGAACAATCTTATTCTACAAGCATATATAATGGAACAGGAGATATATATGGTTATGCTCAAAACAAAAGAGACTTAATGGATGCAAAGTCTTTACTTGAAGCCAAAATGTCTGTTCCTACAATAACTAAACTTGAAGCAAAAAATTATAATCGTTCAAGATACGCAGAAGTAAAAGTAGATTGGAATACAACAGGAGCAAGAGTTGCATTTACAAATTATCTTGTTTCTTATACTGATGGTAATCTTCTCTCATGGTCTCCTTCAGGAGCTCAAGCAGTTGGAAGCATAAAAGCTATTACTTTTAACTATTTACCTAAGCAAGGTCAAACTTCTTTTAATGCTATTCGTTTTAAATTAAAAGCGATAAATGAAGTAGGTTATTCAATACACCGAAGTATTAATTTTACACCAACATTTAGTTCTTCAAGTTCTGGTGGAAGTGGTTCAACAACCACTTCATATAATACTGATACTACTCCACCAAGCATGCCAGGTGTTGCTTATTATGATATTTATGCTGGTGGAGGAACTATTCCTTGTGAAACATGTAATGGTGGATTTGGTGATTATGTATCTTACTACTTTGTTTCCGATTCAACAAGATTATCTGCAAAATGGAGTTCTTATGACCAGGAAAGTGGTATAAAAGAGTATCGATATAAATTAAATAAAACTACTTTGCCAGAGTCTTATAATTCACAAGATCAAATGAATATTGATGAATCAAGCCCAGAAAGTTGGACTAATAATTTCCAAAGAAGAAATGTTACAATAAACGGATTAAATATTCAACATAACGATGTTTATCGCATTAAAGTTATTGCAAAAAATGGTGATAATTTATGGTCAGAGATTGGAGGGTTAAAAACATTTTTGGTCGTTGATTTAACTAAACCAACAACACCAACTATTTTAACAGAAAATAGTGAGGTAAATAAAGAACAATGGGCATCTATTTATCCAACATATAATTTTAATCCTACAGAAATTAAAGCGAAAATGACAACTGCAGATATAAATATGCTACAAGATTTACCTCAGTATGTAGATAACTTTGATAATTCAGAAGCAGAGATTGAATTGTCTTGGAATGCCTCTGAGGATCTTGAAAGTGGTATTCATGCATACCAATATCAAGTTTCAAAAATTGGAAATCTTAACTCAACTACAGAGTGGATAAGTGTCGTAAGTGAAAATACAAACATTACTTTATCGAATAATATTCCTAAACTAAATAATATGCTAAATTATGTTGATTCGTTCAAAGTAGTAATAAGAGCATTAAATAAGGCTGAAAATTATAGTGAAGAATCAGAAATAATTCTTAAAATAAATGATAACGATACAGGCATACCTTCGGTATCTGCTCATTATACTAACAAAGGTGTTGATAAAGCTCTTATTCATTTTACTAAACATGCTGTAGATAAAGAGAGTGGTATTGACCATTACTTAGTAAGAGTTGGTTCGCAACCAAATGCTGTTTTTGATATTATTTCTACAGAGGATGCAATTAAAATTGATGTTGATGATTTGTTATATAACAGAGGTCTTTATACTATCACAATACCACAAACTCACAGACAAAGTAGTTACATTGCTGTTTCTGCAGTAAATAGAAATGGTGTTAGAGGACTTATTCGGTATATGGGACCATTTGTTCAAAATGCACTAAAACCAAATGCACCTTATGCTGAAATTACTGTGGGTGAGCCAAGTAGCGGGGGAAATTTAATAGGTTCAGGTATATTTGTAACTTCTCAAAAAAGGACTAAATTTTCTAAAAAAGAAGGTGAAAGTTCTGAAGAAGGCAAATCTATTCTCATCTCTTTTACAGATAGAACTAATAGTGCTACCAATGAAAAATATTCAGTTTATTATAAAATTAGTAAACAATCTGGTGATCTAATTACAGATTGGACTAAGGTAGAATCAAATATAAATAGTGTTGCTAATACTCTAAGTAGTTTAAGGTTGGAAAATGAAGATGAGATAATTGTGAAAATAAAATCTCGAAATAAAGGTGGTTATTATTCCGCTACTCGTTCATACAATTATACAATTGTTGATTTAGCTCCAGCAGATGATAATGGAAAATTCCATATAGAACTAATAGCTGAAAAAATATACTTAGATATGGAAAAAATTGTGAAAGGACTTGGAAAAGGTGACTTTGGAGGTTCTGGATTTGATTATAAAGTAGTTCAAGTTGGTGGAGGAAAAGGAGGATTCAGCGATTTATCAGGTGGTTGGGTTGGTAATGGACAAAAATCTAGAGCAAGCTTTTCTTTAGATCAATACGAACTTAAATCTGGTGTGCAGATTCAAGTTATTCTTCAAGGTGTTAACAAACTAGGAGAAACTATTGAAATAGAAAGTGCTCCTTTTATGGTGCCGTAATTAATTGATAATTGATAATTGAAAATTGATAAAAAGAGTCATGTCATTCCGTGATGTTCTTACACGGCCTGCCCCTTTGGGGAATCTCGCAGAGTATGAGAGATTCACGCTAGAAACTTGCGGGAATGACAGTAGAAAATTATAAGTATAGCGTTAAAGATTTTATCATAATATTTAATAAAAATTGTATCTGGTATTAGGAGAAAAAATGAAAAAAACAACTTTGATTTTATCGTTAATAATGTTGTTGACGTTCACATCAAATGCTAAAAACAAACAAGACTTCTTTACAATGGTTAAGGATGATGCGTTAGTAATATTTCTTACTCAATCACCTTCGGCTAACGAGGTTTATAATGTGTATCGTAAATCGGATACTGGCTTTGTGTTGCTCACAAAGGATGCTCCAATAAGAGGAGTATTAAGCGGAGATGAAGCAAGAGCAATTCTTGGAAGTGATTGGGAAGTTATCTCAAAAGCTGTGGATAGCGAAAGCGAAACTGCTGTAGTTCGAGCAATAAGATCAAATACTTTCCGTGGTAGCATGTTAACTTTAATGAGTAATAGTGCTGCAAAGGTTGCTGGTAGATGGTTTGAAGACAGCAACATCAAACTAGGAAACAGCTATACTTATAAAATTCTTTTTGAAACAACCGAAGGTAGCGTTACTGATAGCTTAATGAAAACAGTAAAAGCCGAGGAATTAATTCCAAATGCACCAACTGGTTTAGAGCTAACTTCTGGAAATAAGCAAATTCACTTGGAGTGGAAGTATCCAAAATGGAAAGCTGATTTTTCCGATTTAGGATTTAGATATAATGTTTATAGAAAAGAGGGGTCGGGGGAGTTTGAAAAAATAAATAAAAACATCATTATTCGTGATGATAGTTCTGACCCAGACTATGACGATATATGGTTAACGGATGGAACTAAATATAGCTACAAGGTTACAATTCTAGATTTAGTGGGAAACGAAAGTGCAGCATCAAACGTAGAGTCGGCAGTGCTTAAAGATAACACACCGCCATCAATTGTAAACGGTGTAATGGCAGAAGCATTTAAAGACGGAATGAGACTCTCGTGGAATATGAATCGTGAGCTAGATACAAAGGGTTATAATATTTACAGAGCAGAATCGCTTAGCGGTCCGTTCAACAGAATAAATAGAAATTTGGTAAACGCCGATAAACCATTTTATAATGACACAACAATTGCTACAAAAACACAATACTTCTTCTCAGTTTCTGCTGTTGATACCGCTGGCAACGAAGGAAAATTGAGCAATGGAAAATCGACATACTTAAAAGATAATTTCCCTCCTGATGCTCCAACAAATTTAACTTATAAAATTGTTAATAATAAAGTTGAGTTAAGTTGGGTTAAAGCAAAGGCAAAAGATATTGTTGGTTACAATGTTTACAAAAGTGAACGCTCAACTGGAATGAAATCGCGAATAACTTTAACTCCATTTAAAGGTAACAAGTATGTTGATGGTGGTGAAGGGGATAAAGGCTTTGGCTACGGTGCAAAGTTTTACTTCTCAATAACTGCACAAGATAGCTCACGAAACGAGAGTGATTCATTAAACATAATTATTCATGTGCCAGATAACACGGCTCCATTTCCACCAAAGAATTTTGTAATTAAAACAGAAGGCTCTCACGTTTCAATCAATTGCGGAATGTCTCCATCGCTTGATGCCGATACTTATATTCTTAGTAGAGCTTTGGTTGGTGTTAAAGAGGCAAAGTTAGCAGAGTTCAAAAAAGCTCCTTTCTATTTTTCCGATACAACAATAGTAAAAGGGGAAAACTATATTTACTCAGTTTCGGTAATTGATACTGCTGGAAATGTAAGTAAGACATCTGTGAAAGATACAGTTATGTTTGCTGATTTTTCTCCACCTCCAGCACCACGTAATGTTAAAGCTCGTTTGGTAAATGGAAAGATTGAATTAAAATGGGTTAAGTCAGTTGACTTTGATATGGTTGGATATAACGTCTATCGTTCAAACCATCCAAGCGGAACATTTAAAGTAATAAACGCAGAAGTAATTACAGATACCAAGTTCACAGACAATAGTGGAAACAAAAAATATTATTATAGAATTAAAGCCATTGATACATCAGGCAACGAGAGTAAATATGACGAAACAGTTTCTCCGAAATAGTCTTTTACTTTTTATATTGCTAACAACATTTCTTAATGCACAAGACCTATTTACTAGTGGTGTGTTGGAATACAATAATAGAAACTACACAAAGGCTGCAGAGATTTTTGAATCCGTTATTTCTGTAAATCCTTTTGATGTGGCTCCATATTCATATTTAGTTAATTGCTACATTGAGTTAGAGGATAATCAAAAGGCAATTCAAGTAGTTGAAAAAGCTACTTTGCAATTTCCGCAAAATGTAAATCTTCAAACTACGCTGGGCAAACTATATGTGAACGATCAGCGTTTCGACGATGCAGAAAAAGTCTTTTTGGAGATTCTAAAAACCGATTCTGCGAATAGCGAAATTAAAAGATTACTGTCAAAAATTAATTATAATAATGCCCTACTGGCATATAGCGAAAAAAGGTTTTCAGTTGCAATAAAAATATTGGATAAATCGTTGGAGTATGAAATAAGCGAGGATGCCTACGCACTTAAAGCTAACTCGTATATTCAATTGAATAAAAATAGCAAAGCAAATGAAGTAGTTCTAAAGGGCTTAAAAAAATATCCGCAAAGCGATCAGATGTTAATGGATTATTCGCTTCTGCTTATTAACGATAAAAAATATGATGAAGCTATTACTAAGCTAGAGCCAACTTGGAAACGAAACCCAAATAATTTACAAATAGGTTTACAGTTAGCAAGGCTATACAAAATTAAAAATAAAATTAAAGAAGCATTCGAGATTTATGAATCGTTGTTAGAAAAACACCCAAGCGAAAGACAAATCTATAACGAAATGATTAGTTACTATTCAGTTACTCGAAAAGAAGAAGAACAAAGAAAAGTTTATGAAAGAATGGAAAAAATATTTCCAAGTGATAAAGAAATAATTCTTGCAAAGATTAAAACCTATCTTGCTGAAGAGAAAGATTCTATAGCAATAGTAAAGTATTCAGAGTTCTTGGATGATAATCCTCAGTCATATAAAGCCTATGTCGAGTTGGCAAAACTCTATTATAACAATGAAATGTTTAAAGATGGTATTGCTCTAATGAATACATCTTTGGCTAATAATCAGACTAGAAAAGAAATCTACTTTTACTTAGGAAAGTTTTATTACAAAAACAATCAACTTGAATTATCTCTTAAAACATATAGCGACTTTTCAGAATTAAAACCGAATGATTATCAAGCCTACTACGAAATTGGTTCAATTTATTTAGAACAAAACAAATTAGATTTAGCAAAATCGAACTTTGAAAAAGCAATTAAAATAAACAAAAACGATGCATTATCACTTGCAAAAATTTCTAAAGTGTATGAACTGCAAGGCGATAAAGTGAATACAGAAAAGTTTTATGAAAAATCTTTAGTGAAAAACATTTTTGCATTACAGAAAACAGAACAGCTAGTTTTAGCTAGCGTTAATAGGGCCAGCAATCTAGATGATATGGGCAGTAATGAAGAAAATGAAAATATGTCACAATACAAAGACAACATCAATGCTTCTGAAAAATTTCTATCCGAAAACCTTTCAAATGAAAAATATCTTGAGATGATTGATGGTCTGTTGCAACACTATCCTCAATCTTCTTTGCTCCTTTTTTATAAGGCTCAGTATTATGAACGGATAGACAATAGTAAAATGGCTTTACAATTCTACGAACGAGTAATATTCCGTAGCACAAGAGTTGAAGACGCTTATGTTAATATGGCTCAGATTTATTACAGAGATGGAAAGATAAATCAAGCAATATTAAGCTACAAGAGGGTTCTGTCCCTCAATCCAAAGAATAGAGAGATGTATAAAAAGCTGATTAAACTGTATCGTGAAGATAATCGGTTAGATGAATTATGTGATGATTGGCAAAGCATCTATGAATCACAACCTAATAATAAAATCCTTGAAGAATTTTTAATAACAGCTTTGCACAAAGCTGGAAGAATGGAAGAAGCAACGGAAATAATAAATAAAAGTGAAAAAGAATGAAAGCATCCTTACTGAATTACATTGTAGTTATTTTGTTTTTGAGTTTCACAGTTGTAAGTGGACAAGTTCAAGACACAACAGAAGTTGATTTAAGTATAAACAATCAGCTCTCCCAATATGTCGCACCCTCTATTTTTTCAATAAGTGGAGATGCTGGAGCATATGGCGAGTTGTACTCAACTTCAAGAGACGTAGCAAGACGCCCCGGTGCAACTGGCCGTTTGTATCTTCGTCCAACATTTACTTTTCTAAATAACTTTTCTATTTCATTGGATTTATTTGTTTCCACTGAAGGCAACGATGCACGTCAGCAAATAAATCGCTTTGCTCTTCACCCAGAGTGGAGTTGGGGACAAGCTCACGTGGGGGATTTTAACCACAAATTTTCCGACTACTCACTAAATGGAATAAATATCCGTGGTGGTGGAATTGAGATAAACCCAGGATGGTTCCGTTTTCAAGTAATGGGCGGACAAACACGCCGTTCAATAACCGCTTCACCTTATTCTTCTGTTTACAGTCAAAACATGGGAGCAATAAAATTAGGAATTGGAAAAGAAGGCAAATCTTTTTTTGACTTAAATGTAATTCTAGCTCGAGATGATAGTAACTCTGTACCTAAAAGTACATTTATAGTTGATACTACTGGTAGTGACGGAAGCACACAAGTTGGTGTTACTCCACAAGAAAATTTATTGATTGGATTTAATACAGACTTGAAAATAGTTAGAAATATGTTACGTTTAAGAGGAGAAGCTACAGCCTCACTATTTACGCACAATGTTTACTCGGATGAAGCAGAAGTGGATGGGGTCCCAGATTTTATGGAGGGTATCTTCACTTTACGAAATTCCTCTAATGCAGATTTTGCCTATAAAGGAATCTTAGATTTCAAATATGACTTTTTTAATACATCCTTAAAATATCAAGTAATAAACCCCGGCTTTAGATCATTAGGAATGACCTCTGTAATAAACGATAAGCGAAAATATGGAGCAATGATGGGTTTCCGTCTGTTTAATAATATCTTAATATTAAATCTAAGGTATGATGCGCAGAACGATAACTTATTAGACCAAAAGAAGTTTACGTTAGAAAGAAACACATACGGATTTAATGCAGTAGTCCGTCCCGTACAATCTTTGTCAGTAATGTTTAATGTAATTCAGAATAAAATGTTTAATGATTCGGTAAGTGATACTGTAAAAATAGATAGTAGAGTATCAACGTTTGGCACAAATGTGTCGTATCAATTTCCAGCGTTTGGATTTAGAAACTCAGCAATGCTAGGTTATTCACATCAGATATCAACTAATTATAATTTCTATTTAGGTGGAGACAATGATGTAACAGTAAAAAACATATTTGGCAATATAAATACCACTATCAATTCAATATGGTCGTTTGCACCCGGTTTTACAGTAGTAATAATTGATACCTGGACTGGAGTAACAAATCAAACAATGACATTTAACTTAAGGTTAAATGGGCGGTTCTTCCAATCGAAATGGAATAATGCTCTAACTATGTCAATGTCTAACTCAGATTATACAAGCGTAATGCAATTAAACTTCCAGAGTGATTACCGCATCACAAGTTCAGATATGATAAAGGTAAAGGTTAGATATTCGCTCACAGATTACACACAAGGCACACTTACAAACTTTTGGGAAAATATAGCTAGTTTAAGTTATGTCCATAGGTTGTAGATGTTTTGAGAAATGTTTCTTTTATATCTTTGGGGAGGTATCGTTAATCTTTGCCTTTCTAAAAATTTCATTCTCAAATTTTTACCACACAATCGTTCATTAAAAAATGTAACTTAACGTCTAATGTTTTTATTTAAAAGAGTAGATAAACTCTTAGTTTAATTGGCTGAGTTCTAATAATGTCAGCATTCTTGATTTTTAAAAAGGCTTTGGTTAACTAAAAAGCACTGTCATGCTGAATTTATTTCAGCATCTCGAACACCTCATGAGATTCCGTGTAAGT
>JAQICK010000295.1 GCA_027858595.1 Melioribacteraceae bacterium | reverse complement strand
TGATTGTTAATAAAAATGTTAACCTTTATGGAAAAGAGTAAAATTCCCGATACAACAATTGAAGCTTTAACACGTAATTTCTTTAAGGAATCTCTTGATTATGGTTTTAAATATGAGGATCATCTTAAGTTTGTAAATGTTCTTTTAGAATATGCTATAAATACTAAAAATACTAAAAATAATAAAATAGAGAATGGAACATATATTACTGATAGTATCAAAATTAGCAATTCAAAAAACTTGGGATTACCAATTGAAGCGGAAAGGATATTAATCCGAGATGCTAATAGAGAAACAGATCTAAAATTTATTGATGAATGGCAGAAGGATAAATTTGGACGCTACTTTCTGCTCTCAATGACCAATTCTCAAGATAGTGTAGTTGAAAACTTAATCAATTCAAATTATAATAAGTTTGGAATTATTACACTAAAAGATAAGGCACCAATTGGAGTTGTTGCTTTTTTGAACATTGATAAAGTTCACAAAAAAGCAGAGTTACGAAAATTAATAGGTGCACCAGAACATAGGGCACACGGTTATGGTAAAGAGGCAACTCGTTATTGGATTAAATATGGGTTTCAAAAATTGAATTTAAAGAAGATATATTTAAACACAATTGATACAAATATTCATAATATTAAAATTAATGAAGAGATGGGATTTAAAGTTGAAGGCATTTTGCGTAACGAAGCCATAGTGGATGGAGTAGCACATGATGTTTTAAGAATGGGACTTTTGGCTGAAGATTGTCTCTAAAGATTATCTTCAATTGCTTGACAAATAATATGGCCAATTAAAATATGCATTTCTTGAATTCTAGCAGTATCATTAGAAGGCACAACAATATTTAAATTACAATTGCTAGAAAAACTTCCACCATCTTTCCCTGTTAATCCAATACTTTTACAACCAATTTCTTTCCCTTTCTGAAAACCTTGTAAAACATTTTTGCTATTTCCAGAAGTTGAAATACCAATCAATAAATCTCCTTTGTTTGCAAGTGCTTCCACTTGCCGACTAAATATTCTATCGTAGCCATAATCATTCCCAATTGCTGTTAGTGCTGAGGTATCTGTAGTTAAAGCAATTGCTGGTAGTCCACGTCGTTCTATTTTGTATCGCCCAGATAATTCAGCAGCAATGTGCTGTGCATCAGCAGCACTTCCACCATTTCCAAAAAGAAAAATTTTATTGCCAGCATTAATAGTATTAACAGCTAATATACACGCAGCTTCAATATCTCCTTGAGATAAGTTAATTACTTTTTCAATTGTCTCTTTGTGTGAGTTAAGCTCGTTAAGAATTTTCTTTTTCATATATTTACTTAAGAATCGAGGTTTGAGATTCTTAATCCTATGTTATTGTTGAGCTTGTATTTAGAATTACTTTTGAGAAATTATAATCATTTCAACTTATTGATTAAGTACATTAATAGCGAATCCATTCTAACTCTTTCTTGCTCCATTGTATCACGTTCTCTCACAGTAACGGTTCTATCCTCTAGAGTTTGATTGTCAACAGTAATACAGTATGGAGTCCCATTTTCATCCTGTCTTCTATATCTTCTACCTACCGCACCTTTTGAATCCAAAAAGACTCGTAAATGTGAACTTAAATCTGCTTCAATTTCCTTTGCAATTTCAGGCATTCCATCTTTGTTTACTAAAGGAAAAATTGCTGCTTTTATCGGAGCCAATTTGGGATGAAATTTTAATACTATTCGTTGTTCACCATTAACCTCTTCTTCGTGATAAGCATTTACCATAAATGCCATGAACGAGCGGCTAGCACCAGCAGAGGTTTCAATTATGTATGGAATATATTTTTCTTTTAATTCTTCATCAAAATACTGTTGAGATTTTCCAGAAAATTCTTGATGTCTGCTTAAATCAAAATCTGTTCTGTTGTGTATTCCCTCAATCTCACCCCAACCGAAAGGAAATTTATATTCAACATCTGTTGCTTCTTTTGCATAGTGTGCTAACTTATCAGATGGGTGATCGTGGAATCGTAAATTTTCTAAATCCATTCCAAGATTTTTATACCAATTTAAACGTCTCTCTTTCCATTCGTCATAATGCTTTTTATCTGTCCTAGGATTTACAAAATATTGCATTTCCATTTGTTCAAATTCTCTTGTACGGAAAAGGAAATTTTTAGTATTTATTTCATTTCGAAATGCTTTTCCAATTTGGGCTATTCCAAAAGGGAGTTTTTGACGACTTGAATTTTGAACATTTTGGAAGTTAACAAAAATTCCTTGTGCTGTTTCAGGACGTAAGAATACTGTGTTGTCTTCACTTTCTATAGGACCAACAAAAGTTTTGAACATTAGGTTGAAATTGCGAGGCTCTGTAAATTCACCTTTAGTTCCACATTTAGAACAGTTTGTTTCGCTAAGTATATCAGAGGCTAATTCTTTGCTTTCCAGAATTGCCTCAAACCTGTCATCTAACTCTGAGTGAATTTTATATATTTCTTCCAAACTTTTTTTCTTTTCTTCTGAGAGATTCTCTTCAAAAGTTGTAAGTATTTTTTTTTTCTTTTTCTCTGCAATTGAGTCTCCAAGTGTGTCAACCCGATATCTTGTTTTACATTTATTACAATCAATCATCGGATCGGAAAAATTTGCAATATGTCCAGAAGCTTCCCAAACTTTTGGGTGCATAAGAATTGACGCATCTAAACCTTCAACATCCTCGCGGTAGGTCATCGATTTCCACCACTCTTCTTTTATGTTTTTTAGAAGTTCAACACCAAGAGGACCGTAATCCCAACTACCATTTAATCCACCATATATTTCGCTAGATTGGAATACAAAACCTTTTCGTTTTGATAACGATACTATTTTTTCAATTACACTTTTCTCTTTTTGTGCGATGACAAACCTCAATTATGATACTACAATATTAAAAATTTAATTGCAAATATAAACATTCATCAGATAAAATGATTTAACTAATTGTTACTTACTATTACGACATTTGTCGCCTGGTAATTTTTACTTGTTCTTTTTTCTTTCAGTTGCTACTGGATTTAAGTCATTGTATAATTTAATATATTCTCCGACCACTTTCATCGACC